>JBEEMB010000173.1:0-6543 GCA_041167815.1 Bacteroidota bacterium
AGACCTATCCGCACTGGGAATGGGTCATTGTGGATGATGGAAGTACGGATGGCAGCTGGGAGATACTCGAAGGTTTTGCGGCAACTGACGAACGGGTGAGTATCTATCGAAGGCACCGGGCCCCCAAAGGCGCATGTGCCTGCAGGAACATTGCCGTAGACCGCTCCACCGGCAAGTATCTGATCTTCCTTGATACGGATGACATCCTCATGGAGGGCTGCCTCGAGCAGCGGGTAGCCGCCATGGAATCGGCACCGGATATGGATTTTGCCATCTTTCCGATGCTCATGTTCAGGAAGGATCTTGATGATATGAATCTGCTCTGGAACATTGATAACGGCGGAGATGACATAGAGCGGATCCTTTTCGGCGATGGTGTTTGTCCAGGTACCGGTACACTCTGGAGGAAAGACTCTTTCGTACATATCGGCATGTGGAAGGAAGAGCTGCTGCTGTGGCAGGATGTCGACCTGCATTTGCGGAGTATGCTTGAAGGCTTGCGCTACATCAAACGGTTTGACTTGCCTCCTGATATTTATTTAAGGGTGACAGAGGTTAGTCTTTCGCGGACAGGGTATCATTCGCCGGAAAAATTGGCGAGCAGGATCACGATCCTTCGTGAGGTCGGGCTCAGGATGCTTGACAAAGGCAAGATGGACCGTTATCGAAAGGGACTTCGATCGATGTATCTTGATATTTTCTTCAATTGTGCTTCAAGCCGTCAGGAACGCGCATTGGAAGCCATGAAAAGATTGGATCGCTCTTGGGAATTGTTTTTCCCACACGAACGTCGATGGATGCATGCACTTATCATCCTCTATACAATGCGTTTACATCGCATATCTACACTTGCCCGTCGACTTTCGCTACGGGTACGTTCCATTGAACCCAAGCCGCAAGGCACACTCAACCGGATCGTCTATCGACCCGGTATCCAACAACAATTGAACACTGCATCATGAACATAAAAACCTACGAAATCAGAGGCCAGGAGATCAAGGCCGCCATCCCCAGTGATTATATCGCCGATTATTGGGAGCGTGTACAAGACGGACGGTGGGAGAAGGATGCCTTCGATGTATTCGACCGTTATGTTGATGGCCAGACCGTGTGTTTTGATCTCGGTGCATATATCGGGTTCACTTGTACATATCTCGCAAAACGCTCAAAGGCCACCCATGGACTGGAGCCTGATCCCGAGGCCTACAAGTACCTGGAGGCGACAGTGGCCGCCAATGAATTGCCCGGTCTGCACATCTACCCTTACGCTGCGGGTGGAACGGAAAGTACCGTGGATATCAAAAGTTCTTACAGCGGCGGGAATTCCGGCAGCAGCCTGTTGCTGAAAAATCCCAAGACTTCCTGGAAGGTCAGGATGGTGGACCTCAACGCCTTTATTGATGAGCGGGTAGCTTCAGGCGACAAGGTCTTCTTGAAAATGGATATTGAGGGTTATGAATATACGCTCCTGAAGGCGATACTTCCCACCTTACAGAAACATAAAGTGACGATCTTCCTGGCTTTGCATCCACAGATCGTGGCGGGCACGGTCACCGGTAATTCCATCGTTGATAAAATCCGTCGCCGCATTGGACTGGTTTCCGCACATAATGTGTTACTCAAACTCAAATCAGTCGCTCGTTCCGTTCAATTTGCCCATGGCATCGAATCATCAGATCCCATCGGACATATCTATCGCGAGATTCTGCTCAAGGGACAGCTTTCGGAAGAGCAAAAAGAATTGGTCATTCAATGTTGACCTTTGGTCATGACTGAACAAATCACGATTGATGCAGTCATCCCCGTCCTCAATGGTTTCCCTGAGATCAGGGCATGCATTGAAGGCCTGCTTATGCAGTCCATCCAGATCCGTCGCATCATTGTATTGGATTCAGGATCGACGGATGGTACGTTGGATTATTTGAAGGGGTTCGATAAGGTCAGCATTGTACCGGTGAGCTCTGGCACTTTCAATCATGGATTGACGCGTAATCTTGGTTGGCAGCATTCGGATGCCGACTTTCTTTTTTACACGGTCCAGGATGCACGCGCAGTGCATGCCGATGTGGTGGCCGATCTGATCAGACCCTTTGAGGACCCGACCGTTATTGGCGTGTGTGGCCAGCAGATTGTTTGTCGTGATCCAGGTCACAATCCCGTCGAATGGTTCCGCCCCATGTCCGAACCTCAGACCATCCGTTATCAATTGGCGGATGCCTCGGCCTTTGATGCATTGAGTCCGTCTCAGAAACGCGAGATCTGCGGCTGGGACAATGTGGCGGCCATGTATCGCCGTTCCGCGATGGAACAGCTTCCGTTCAAAGACAGGGTATTCGGTGAGGATCTCGCCTGGTGTGTGGATGCGTTGCGTTCGGGTGCTGCCATCGTTTACCAGCCATCCGCGAGGGTTTGTCACTATCATCTGGAAAATCCGGCATTCACCCTGCGTCGCGCATTGAGTTCGATGTTTGTCCGGTACCGCACACTTGGATATGTTCATCCGACTCCGATACGTTCCTGGAGGAAGATGCTGCGGGTCTTCCGCCTTTGCTTATTTGAAAACGAGCTTACGCCCGGACGAAGGGCATACTGGATCAGATACAACTTTCAACGCAGCAAAGCCATCCGACAGGCGCACGCCTTGTTTCAAAGGGCATTAAACGCGGGAGAGGCAGGATTGGATGAGCTTTACCGGACTTATATTGAACAACCGCACAGACCGCTGAAACATGGCTGAACAATCTAACCCGATGGTAAGTGTCCTGATAACGTCCTATAATCGGGCGAACTACATCGGTGCGACACTCGAGAGTGTGTTGGCTTCTCATTTCACAGATTTTGAGGTCATTGTGTCTGATGATGCATCCTCGGATAACACTGTTGAAATCGCCAGGACATATGCCGGGCAGGATGATCGGATTCGTGTCTTTGTCAATGAACAAAACCTGGGAGATTATCCCAACAGAAACAAGGCGGCATCTCTTGCTGCAGGCAGGTACATCAAATATGTTGATTCCGATGATATCCTGTATCCGCATGCATTGACGGTGATGGTGGATGGCATGGAACGGTTTCCTGAAGCGGGTTTCGGGTTGTCAAGCCATCCTGATCCAAAGACGCCATATCCGGTGATGACGGATCCACATCAAACTTACCTGGAACATTTCAGCGGGTTCAGTCATTTTGACCGAGCACCGGGATCTGCGATGATCCGTAAGGATGTATTTGAAAAGACCGGTGGTTTCAGCGGGCGCAGGATGATCGGCGACAACGAATGCTGGCTGAAAATTGCCCGTTATTATCCACTGGTCAAATTCCCGTCGCATTTGTATTGGGCGCGCAAACACGAAGGACAGGAGTCGGAGTCGGATTATGCCAAACGTTATGCAGCAATGCGAAAGGAGGTTTTTGAAACCGCCATGGCTCATCCCGATTGTCCATTGTCTGCCGATGAGCGGAAATGGGCGCTGTCGACCATGCGTAAACATGATTTTAAAAACCGGGTATTGTCATGGCTTGGCAGGTGAACAGGTTGCGCTTAAAACCCTAATTTCGCTCACATGTCATTCGATCCTGTCGATTATTGGAATAAAAGGCTTGACAAGGAGTTCACCCTCCGGGGCGTCGGGCATACCACGTTTTCAAACAGCTACAACCAATGGCTTTATGCCCGCAAGGACCGCATGCTGAAGCAGGTGTTTGCGGGTTTTCCTGACAAGTTGTCGGGGAAGCAGGTACTGGATATTGGATGCGGTACCGGATTCTTCGTACAACGATATCTGGCTCAGGGAGCGGATGTAACAGGCGTGGATATATCCCGGAAGAGCATTGCTGAATTAGGAAAAAAGCATCCCGGATCATCTTTCCGGGAGTTGAATATTTCCGCAGCCGACGGTCAGTTGCCGGGTCAGTCTTTCGATATCATCAATATGTGGGATGTCATGTACCATATAGTTGATGATCTCGGTTTTCAACAGGCCTGTGCCAACATTGCCTCCATGAGCCGCGAGGGCACCCGGTTTGTGGTGACAGATCTTTTTGCATCAGACTCGGTCATCAGGCCGGCTGAGCATGTCGCCTTCAGGACAAGACGGGATTATGAGGCTGCTTTAGGCAAATTTGGGTTTGAAGAAGAAAGAACCTATCCGCTTTATCGTTTTCTGAATCGTTCATACCCCTGGCCCGATGCCCTTACGAATCTGCTGGCTCCCATGCTCTATGCGATAGATAATGTGAATCGGAAGTCGGTGCCGTACAATCTCTGTGTGAGTGTCTGGGTATGCCGGAAAGGAAAATCATAAGGGTCGCGGTTGTTACTGAAACGTTTCCAAAGCTTTCGGAAACCTTCGTAGTGAACCACATCCGGGGGCTCCTGGATGCCGGTGTGGAGGTTGATATCTACGCTTTTTACAGACAACCAGAGGGCGAACCACTGCATCCTGTGGTGGATGAATATGATCTTGTCAACAGGACGAGGTACAAGCCTTTTGAGCCTTTGCCAAAGGGGCCCCGCCTTCGGTCGGCATTGCGGCTAATCCTACGGAATTTCCGGTCGTTCTCGTTTCCCATTCTCCAGTCGTTGAATTTTTTCAGATATGGGAAAGAGGCATTCAGATTACACCGACTTTTCGAAGCGGCTACATTCTTTAACCGTGTGCCATATGATGTGGTACACTGTCATTTTGGAACGACTGCCGAAAAACTCGCCTTATTCCAGCAGTGGGGCCTGCTAAATGCACCATTGGTGACCAGTTTCCATGGGTATGAGCTGGATGATCGGCAGGTGGTACGTCCTAACATGTATGACCGTCTGAAACATCGAGGTCGACTATTCATCGCCAATTCGGGATACACGCGTCAACGGTTGCTGGATGTTGGATTTGATGAGCAACGCATCCGGATCATTCCGGTATCATTTGACACCCGTTTTTTTCAGCGCACCAGCCATCCGCCTGATAAACCTTTTCAACTTCTGACAGTCGGAAGGCTGGTTGAATTCAAGGGTATTGAGTATTCATTGCGGGCGTTGTCGCTACTTTGGCATCGTGATGGCATTAATTTTCTATATTCGATTGTAGGAACCGGTCCGTTGGAGGCTGAGCTGCAATCACTTGTGGCGGATCTTGGTATCCAGTCGCAGGTAAGGATGCTTGGAGGCCGGACGCAGGTGGAAATACGTGATTTGATGGAGCAGTCTCATGTTTTTCTGCTCACGGGAGTCCGGGCTTCCGACGGACGGGTCGAAAACCAGGGTTTGGTTATACAGGAAGCGCAGGCCATGGAATTACCTGTTGTGGTAAGCGACGTTGGAGGTGCGCCTGAAGGTATGGTGGATGGCGAGACTGGCCTGTTGGTTCCTGAGCGTGATGTAGAGGCCATAGCGCTTTGTATTCGACGCTTGTATGAATCGCCGGACTTGCGCATGCGCATGGGGCATGCAGGTAAGATTTTCGTTGAGGGTCGTTTTGGCATTCAAGAGACCACCAAACGAGTGTTAGAGGAATATTCTAAGGGGAAGTACAATGAATGCTGATAACCTATATGAAACACTGTAAATCTTCGATGGAACGGGGCATCTGTATGAGTCATCTCGGGAAATATCCTCGTTCTGCGAAATGTATGAATAATGCCCATGTTCACATTCAGAGATAAGACCATATTCATATTATCTCCCGAAGCCTGGGGTGTGATGCGCATCAGCAAGCATCACTATGCCGTGGAGTTGGCAAAGATGGGCAACAGGGTATTCTTTTTTGAGCCGCCAACCCTCCAGGGGAGTACCCGGGGTGTATTGATTCCGACCAAGGAAGGCGTACAAAGGGTTACCTACAAACCCGTTGCCAGAGGGAAAAGGTATGTTGGCCATAGCGTGTATGCATGGATGCAGCGCGCCCAGATGCGTCGTTTTATTCGGAAGTTGACAGGCCAGCCGGATGTGGTATGGTGTTTCGATCAAGGCACATTTGATGATCTCAATGTTTTTGGAGCTCCATTAAACATTTTCCATCCGGTAGACCACAATCTGGAACGTTGCATGCCACCGGTAGCCAAAACGGCTGATCTGGTGTTCTCTACGTCACATAAAATCCTCGATTATATGTGTCCTTCAGGGACAAAGGGCATCGTGATTCATCACGGGCTCAATGCGACTTTCGAGCGATTTGCGCGACAGCAGCTCGAAATGCTCAAGGATGCCGACCATCCGCCAGTCTTTGGAGGCCGCATCGGTTTCTGGGGTTCCCTTTTTAAAGAGAGCCTGGATCGCCGCAAGGTGCTGACATTGGTCAGGGCTTATCCTGCTTATACGTTCCTATGCTGGGGGGCCAGCATGATGTCTCAAAACAACCTTGCCGGCAAGAACGATGAGGAGGTCGCAGCATTCATAGCGGCGCTCTCTTCGAGTCCAAATGTCAAGTTGATGGGCCCCGGCACTGCCGAAGACTTCATTGCAGAGGTTCCCGGACTGGATGTCCTCATCAATGTTGAGTTCGAATATTCCGCCAGATGGGACAATGGCAATCCTCATAAGTTGATGGAGTACCT
>JBEEMB010000282.1:0-5036 GCA_041167815.1 Bacteroidota bacterium
CTCTCCGGAGATTTGGCAGCTCCTGACATAACGGGCACGGTTACCCTAAAAGATGCGGCAGTTAGGGTTGACTACACCCGGTGTCTTTACAGGCTTCAATCCCCTACCATCACTTTCAGGCCGGGTGTCATCGACTTCGGCACCATTCGCATAAGGGACAGTCTCGGTAATGACGGACAGGTGAGCGGAACACTTACCCACCGTTTCTTCAGTAAAATGGGATTCAATTTTTCGGCACAGTCCAAACGACTGTTGTTATTGAATACTGTCAAGCAGGATAACGATCTGTTCTATGGACGGGCGATCGGCCGGGTGAATTTTCTGTTCAACGGTCCGGAGAATGATATGCGTCTATACATGGAAGGTGCCCCTGTTGACAGCTCCAAAATCATCATTTTGACAACCGGTGGCACCAAGGAGAAAGGCGACGTGGATTATATCGTATGGCGACAGTATGGTCGGGAGATGAACCTAGACTCAATTAGAACCTCGTCTGGAAACTTAACCATTGACCTGGATCTAAGGGCGAACAACTTGTTGAAAGTGGATGTCGTACTCGATGAACTTAGCGGTGATGTGATCTCTGCCATTGGAGATGGGACACTCAAAATCCATACCGGGACCAATGAAGCCACGACCCTGAACGGCAGGTATAACATCGAACGGGGAAGTTACAATTTCAATTTCCAGGATATTTTCAAAAAGCCGTTCACGTTGGAACCCGGATCCGGCAGTTACATCAGCTGGACAGGGGATCCTTATGAGGCGGAGTTAAATATCATGGCCCGGTACATGGCCGAAAAGGTAAGAATGAGCAGTCTTTTCAATGATCCGAATGCTGCAACGGTGAGTGGCGTAAGTTCAGACGTGTTGAGGGAAAACAGTGATGTGTTTGTGATGTGTCGGCTCACGGGTTCGCTCAGTCAGCCGAATCCGGCCTTCCAGATCGTAATGCCATCGTACAGTACGATGCGCAATAATCCCACGATCGATGCCAAGTTGAAACAGATCAACCGGGATCCGTTGGAAGTAAGTAAGCAGGCGACTTATCTGATCGTGTTCAAAAGTTTTGCGCCACAGGCCGCGGTAGTCGCCAGTAATATGAATTCCGAGCTGGTCAGCAATACCATTTCCGGTGTGATCAACAGCATCCTTGCGAACAGCATGCAGAACTTCTTCTATAAGCTGTTCGGATCTTCGATGGATGTGAACGTGAACTATTCCAGGATGCAGACCAATGGAACGGGATCTACCGGGAATGATGCTAATCCTACCAATTACCGTGAAAATGTGAGTTTTCAATTCATCAAATCGATGATGAATGATAAGCTGATCATCACTTTTGGAAGCGATTTCAACTTCACGACCAGTTCCCGGGTGGTGACGGGTTCACAATCCTTCTTATTTCTTCCGGATGTGAATGTGGAATATAAAATCACACCAGACGGCAAATTCCGAACTTCATTTTTCTATCGCAGCAATTTCGATGCGATGTCCACCTCCGGCAGACGTGACCGTACCGGAGGAAATATTTCCTTCCGGACGGAATTCGACAGGTTCTTCCAAAAGAAGAAATAAAGCTGATTTACTTGAGCCTTCAAAGATTCATTGGGGTCAGAGGATATGCCCCATTTTATCACGCTTGGTATCCAGATAGCGTTCGTTATGTGGATTGGGCTCAATTTTTACGGGTATGTTCTCTATGATTTCCATGCCATAGCCCTTGAGTCCGGCGCGCTTTCGGGGATTGTTGCTGATGAGTCTGATCTTGGAAATACCCAGGTGACGAAGGATTTGGGCACCTAGTCCGTAATCACGCTTATCCATCGGAAATCCCAGATGCAGGTTGGCTTCTACCGTATCCATGCCTTGTTCCTGCAGTCGGTAGGCTTTAAGCTTATTAACCAACCCTATGCCACGGCCTTCCTGGTTCATATACAAAACGACGCCCTTACCCTCTGCTTCGACCATTTCCATCGCACAATGCAATTGTTCTCCGCAATCACATCTCAGTGATCCCAGGATATCTCCGGTGAAGCATGATGAATGTACTCTCACGAGCACAGGCTCGTCTTCAGACCATGTCCCTTTGATCAGTGCCAGATGCTCCAATCCGCTGGGGTCGTTTCTTTCCCTGAAGACAACCAGTTTGAAATGACCGTATTTTGTGGGCATATCCACTTCCACGACCTGTTCGATCAAGGAGTCTGACTTCAGTCGGTACTCAATCAAATCCTTGATACTGACGATGCACATATCGAATTTCCGGGCAATTTCCTCCAGCTGGGGAAGTCGGGCCATGGATCCATCATCATTCATGATTTCAACCAGCACACCGGCGGCAGCTCTTCCGGCCAGTCGTGGCAGGTCTACGGCCGCCTCTGTATGTCCGCTTCTGCGGAGTACACCTCCGCGTTTGGCCCTGAGCGGGAATATGTGGCCAGGTCTGCCGAGCTCGGAGGGTTTTGTCTCAGGATCTATCAAAGCCAACACCGTTTTTGCCCGGTCATGTGCGGAAATACCGGAGGTACAGCCCTTTCCTAAGAGGTCTACGGAGACGGTGAAAGCCGTTTCATGCAGGGCGGTGTTATTGTTGACCATCAGCTCAAGGCCCAGCTCATCACATCTTTCTTCAGGCAATGCGGCACAGATCAATCCCCGGCCCTCTTTGCTCATGAAGTTGATGATTTCGGGGGTTACGTGATCCGCCGCCACGATGAAGTCGCCTTCGTTTTCACGATCCTCATCATCCACCACTATGATCATCTTTCCATTCCGAATGTCTTCTATCGCACGTTGGATCGTATCGAGCATGCCAGATTTTTTTTGCAAAAGTATAGCTTGACAACAAAAGAAAGAGGAGCAGGGTTCGCCTGCTCCTCTTGAATTATCATTTTAAATTCCGTCGCTTAGAAGGAATAACGCACCGTGAACTGACCTCTCCAACGGGTAGAGAGATAGTTGGAACCACGGATATCAAGGATATCAGCAGCTGTCGTGTTATTGATGTTCCGGTATGTAAACCTTGGCGTGAGTGTGTTTGTGGCAGTATTGACCCTGTAACCTTCCATACTGATCAGATTATAGGAGTCGAAACCTGGGGTCACAAATACTCTGCCCCATGTACGATTGAGGAAGTTCGTGAAGTTAAACATATCGAAGATCACGGAAACCTTCTGCCTGTTTTTACCCCGACCAACGTTCAGGTCCTGCTGGATACGCATATCAACGATATGGCTCCAGGGGAGGATGGAGGCGTTGCGCTCAACGAATTGTCCACGACGCTTGCTGAGGTATTTGTCGTTGTTGATGTACGCATCAAACTTTTCCCACTGCTGTGCAACACTGTAAGTCACACCACTCGCAGTATAAGCTTCAGCGAAACGACTCCAGTCAGCGAGATCACGGGGTACATAGATCAAGTCTGTGGTTTCACCATTTGCACCATTCTGATCAAAAATCATGCTGCGTGAGTAAACATAAGAGTAAGGTGTGCCAGATTGACCGTTATAGAACATGGTGATGGTTGTTCCCAACAGATCGTTCAACCAGTTGACCTTTTTAGATACATACGCGTTCACACGATGCAACTGAGCAAAGTCAGAGCGGCTGCGCATAATGTTGTTACGTCCATTTTGAGCCTCCACGTTTCTCCACTGGGAGTTGTTCTGTGAGCTGGTACCGTCGAACAAGGTATAAGAATCACCCCATCCGTAGGTAGCATTGAAGTTCCAGCCACGTCCGGCAGCTTTGTCGATCGACAGCGTATAGTTGTAGGAGAAACCTTTGTTCTTTTCACCGTTTGCAATGATGAAAATACCGGTGGAGTAAGGATTCTGGATACCTGTGGTATTCGCATCGAAGTCAAAACGGGAGTAGTTCCCAACAGTAGTGCCGGAAATCGGCAGATAGACATCCTGACCGAGGTCGTTCTTCGTTTTGGTGTTGCTGAAGACGTTGTAATAAACTACTTCGTTCAGGTGAGTCTGGAAGAGCAGGTCACTGGTCACTTTCCAGCCATTGCCAAAGCTCTTGTCGAAACCGAGAGACGCCTTCATTACTTTGGGGAGTTTCAGATCCTTCGCCATCAGGTCTATCTGGCCTGATGGAGTTGCCACGGTCACACCGAGGTCGCTAGGCTGATACTGGTTGAATGGGTCAGCACGGAAGGTGATGTTCGGATTGTTAAGGGCAACACCACCGATGTTTACACCTGTGTTATTGAAGGCGCCGCCGGGCCATACCAATGGCAAACGTCCGGTGAACACACCCAAACCACCACGAATTTTCAGACCTTTCTCAGCGTCATAAGTGAAGCCAATCCGGGGTGAGAAATGGAGTTGCGCATCAGGCTTCTGGCCTGAACGGGCACCTTTCATATCCCAGAACCTTGACAATACTGGAAGTGCGGTGTTATTGAAATAAGGATCGACATTAGGCGTGGAGAGGAAATCAAAGTAATCCAAACGCACACCATAGTTCAGTTCAAGTTTGTCGTTCACCTGCCATTGGTCTGCCACGAAGGCTGCAGCACGGACGCTGTTGAATTTTGCAGCGGCAGCACTTCCGTCACCCACGATCTTGTCGACCAGGGAGAAAGAGCGGGTGTACTGGGCGGGACGAAGGTCCTGAAGCCAGTGGTTCACGAAGTTGTAAGTATAAGTACCATAGTTATCGCGCACAAACAGGTTGTAGGAACGGCTGTATTCTGCGTCGATACCGAACTTAAGCTGATGGTCTCCTACATTATAACGGAATTCATCAAAAATCGCGAAGTTGTTCTGCTTCAGCTGGTTACCGGTAGAGAAATTCTCCGTCCCGAAAACATAGCTGGTACCGTTCACGGAGTTCATCGTGACACGTGGGAAGTCCTTGCCCAGCGGGTCGCGGTCATCCAACACATTGGTGAAGGTGACCAACAACTTGTTGGACAGGCGATTGGTGAAGCGACTGGTCAATTCACCAGAAGCAGAATTCGTGGTGGACGGAATCAGATAACCGTTGTTGAAGAAACGGATCTGAGTAGTTGTTCCCGC
>JBEEMB010000037.1:0-6904 GCA_041167815.1 Bacteroidota bacterium
GCCACACCGGAAGGTTTCTGAAGGCAGAGTTGTAAGATGTCGTGCCGTCAGGTCTTGGAAATCAGTAAAGCGCGACAGGGCATCTGGTTCGATCCGTGGCTCTGCGCATCACCGAGTTCCGTAAATCTCCCAGTCGCACACCGATTTTCAGGCTGGAACTGTAATAAGAATCGTTGTCTTTCGGATCGCCGCGCTGTTCCCATCCCATGAAACCGGAACGCGTATTCGATTGGATCGACAGGTTGGAGAGATTCGCCATCTGATGTGCCAGCTGGGCCTCGAAAGTTCCCGCACCGAAATAATCCTGAAATGACTGTTCCGGGATGTAGTTTGTACTGACGTCATCAATGTAATCCGTGAAGGTCATACGGCTGATGATTTCGAAGGAAAGATGAAGGCGATCGTTCACGAAATATTTGATCCCGAAGCCATAGGGTATGTTGATTTGTGTCAACGCATATTCTTTTCGGTCTGCATGGTTCGGCATGCCCTGTCCTTCGGTGCGCAGGGGCTTCAGTTCAACCCATTCCTTATCGCCGTTTGTATCCGTGTATTGTGCCTGTGGATTGAATTTGAACGCACCTATGCCGGCCAACACATAAGGACGAATGCGTCCCCTGACATCATCCCAGTCGTTTTCGCGGAAAACGGTAGGATAGAATTCAGCCACCAGGAATACTTCTTGCAACGGGGATCTGAAATGCAGGTTTCGCTCCATGCGGGTCAGCTCATGACCTCCGGCCGGCCGTATGATGCTGTCGGCTCCTTCCAATTGTCCGCTATTGACCGCCAGTCGGAAATTGATCGCCGGATGTGGGGAGAAGCCGAGATAAGCTCCCTTCATGATCCGGGTCATCTGGAGATTGTTATCCTTCAGGAAGGGCATGCCATGGCCGACATTGCCTCCGAGGTCTCCCAGAAAATTGGAGGGACCTGCGGTGATGCCGGCTTCAAAATGTATCTGTGCAGTACCCGTTTTGGGATACAGGCATACGGACAGGATGAACAGGTATACGCATACCTGCGCGCGCAAAAACGCGGCTGTTTTCATGGGAAATACGGATTAAGGCTTTGAGTAGTTAGGGTGCCTTAATAACGTATCCCTTCAAGGTTTTATTTTGCAGGGCAGCTCAGATGCTGAGCAGCATTTTAATGTGCGGAATATCATCTTCCAGATAAACCTCACCTTGTGCAACAAATCCGAAGGATCCATAGAAAGATTCCAGATACAACTGCGCCCCGATGCGGATGTTCTGCTTTCCGAACAGAGTCCACAACTGTTGAATCGATACTTCCATCAACTCCCTGCCAAAACCCATCCGGCGGATGGAAGGAGACGATACAACCCGGCCAATGGAGGCTTCTTCATAGGTCAGTCCCGGCGGGAGTAGCCGTGTGTAGGCCACCAGCCGATCCTGATACCATCCTGTCAGATGCCAGGCTCCCTGGTCTTTGTCGTCCATATCCTGAAACACACATTGTTGTTCGACGACAAACACTTCTGATCGCAGCTTCAGGATCTCGTAAAGTGCAGCAGGGCTCAGGTCTTCAAATCGGGTGCATGTCCAGCGGACGGTATCCATCTTTCGAAACTTTTTATTAATGTTCAATAGCCGTATTTCTCCTTCCATCGGTCTCTCAGGAAGCGGCGAAGCTCTTCCTCGCGTTGGTTTCGTCCGGGCTCATAGAACTTCCTGCCGGCGATCTGCTCCGGCAGGAATTCCTGTTGGGCGAAGTTTTGTTCGTAATCGTGCGCATATTTATACTCCCGGCCATAACCCATGTCTTTCATGAGTTTTGTCGGGGCGTTGCGGATATGCATGGGTACGGGCAAATCACCGCTACGTCTGACTTCTGCGAGGGCCAGATCGATGCCAAGATATGAGGCATTGCTTTTGGGACTGGAAGCCAGGTACACGGCGCACTGGGCAAGAATGATCCGGGCTTCAGGCCATCCAATACGGTCGACTGCATCGAAGGCGGCATTGGCCAGCACCAGGGCGGTGGGATTGGCGTTGCCGATGTCTTCACTGGCCAGTATCACCAACCGTCGGGCGATGAAGCGCACTTCTTCCCCGCCTTCTATCATCCGGGCCATCCAGTAAAGTGCGGCATTGGGATCGCTTCCGCGGATGGATTTGATGAAGGCGGAGATGATGTCATAGTGCTGTTCTCCTTTCTTATCATACAGGGCCACCTTGCGCTGAGCCGCCCGCATTACGATGTCATCCGTCACCACCGGGTGATCCCCTTCGGCAGACAGGATCGCCAGCTCCAGCAGGTTCAGTAGTTTTCTGCCATCACCACCCGATAGCGACATCAGGGCTTCCGTCTCTCTCAATTCCGGCGCAACCTTTGCCAGCCATGCATCTTTTTTCATGGCCTGGCTGATCAACCGGAGTAGTCCGTCTTTTTCCAGTGATCTAAGCACGAAAACCTGGCAGCGGGAGAGCAAAGCGCTGTTCACTTCGAAGGATGGGTTTTCCGTGGTGGCACCAATCAGCGTGATGACACCTTTTTCCACCGCACCGAGCAGGGCATCCTGCTGCCCCTTGTTGAACCTATGTATCTCGTCGATGAAGAGCAATGCACCACCGGCTGCTCTCGCGGCTTCGATCACCTCCCGGATTTCCTTCACTCCGGCGCTTATGGCACTTAGGGCAAAGAATGGTCTGCCGGTAGTGTGCGCGATGATGCCGGCCAGGGTCGTTTTTCCGGTACCCGAGGGCCCCCAGAGTATCATGGATGGGAGTGTGCCCCGTTCGATGGAAACCCGGAGGATGCTGCCCGGACCTGTGAGATGGTCCTGGCCCACCAGGTCATCCAGTGTCAGAGGTCTCACTCTTTCCGCCAGGGGAGCATTTGTCATGGGGCAAAGTTCCTGAAAAAATGCCGTTTGACTATCCACACTCAAAAGCCTTAACCAAGATGATTTATCATACATTTACCCGACACCCGTATGACGACGGTTTTCTGGATATCGGCCATATTATTGTTTCACACGTACTTCGGTTATGCGATTTCCGTGTGGATCCTATCGCGATTGCGCAAGAGATCCGCCATCTCCCAAACCGAGCTCGAATACAAACCGAGGATCGCATTCATTATCCCTGCCTACAATGAAGCCTCAGTCATCGAGGAAAAATGCCGGAACACCCTCGCATTGGATTATCCTCCTGAATCACTTGACATCATCGTGGTGACCGATGGTTCCACAGACCGTACCCCCGAATTGGCTGCCCGATTTAGACGCGTACGGGTGTTGAACAAGGCTGAACGGGGTGGAAAGGCTGCTGCGCTCAACCGGGCCGTCATCGAGGCAGGATTTGCGGACATGCTGGTCTTCAGTGATGCCAACACGTTATTGTCTGCTGACGCATTGCAACACTTGATGCGTCATTATGCAGATCCGGCCACGGGCGGGGTATCTGGCGAAAAGCGTGTCGACCGTGTCGCCAGACACCCGGTGCATGGGGAAGGGATCTATTGGCAATACGAATCAGTCATGAAGCGTCTGGATGCTGATTTTTACAGCCTGATTGCAGCGGCCGGTGAACTATTCAGCATCCGAAAAAAACTTTGGCAGCCGATTCCGGAAGATACGATCCTCGACGATCTTCATCTGACACTTTCGGTTTGTCTCCGTGGATATCGTTTCAGGTATGAGCCGATGGCGGTCGCCACGGAACCTCCTTCGCCCGCATTGGCAGATGAGCAGGAACGAAAAGTCCGCATTGCCGCCGGCGCCTTCCAGATTTTTTTCAGATTCCGCACATTATGGTCGCCGATCGGCCATTTTCGGCTCTGGTATATTTATTTTTCCCGAAGGGTGTTTCGCTGGATGGTCGCCCCGTTATGCCTTCTTTTGTTGTTGATATCTAATTTTTGGATATTGTCCACCGCAGAAACTCCCCTACTTTTTTTACAGTTTTTCGGCGGACTCCAGCTCCTGGGTTATGCATCTGCCATGCTGGGTTGGGGGTTGATTCGTGCAGGCCGCCGCGTGCCTTGGGTGTTTCAGGTTTGTTTTTATCTGGTATTCATGCACCTGTCCATGTTCCTTGGACTGGTCAGATACCTGTCAGGAAAACAGACCGCTGTCTGGCAAAAATCTCCCAGATGTTGAAATCTTGTTTCGGGGGATTGCAGTTTCCATCTTGCCACCCTATTTTTACCGACGCTGATGACTGCCGATGTCTCATGGCAGAAAGTGTCTGCTCCCTCTGATCAGCTCTCCAATCCTTTGTAATCCCGCATCCGGCCGATTTCCTGTGCAACCATTATTTCCTGAACCACAAATTTCCGCACATGCGAAAAAAGCTGCTATTTATTTCCGACTGCCTGGATTCTTGTCCTGATTTGATTGACACATTGCAGGATCGTTTTGATGTTCAATTGTTTTGCGAGGGTGCGGAAGCATTGCTGCATTTGAGAACTTCTCCTGCTCCGGATATGGTGATCGTTGATCCCGAAATCGAAGGATTGGCAGACTGGGAACTGGTCAGATATCTGCATTCAAGTAAGACTTTCCGGGGTATTCCCATCATTGTGATATGCGATCGTCCGTTTGAGGAAAACAGGCATCTTTATTTCCGTTATGGGGTGATGGATTATTTCAGAAAACCTTTCCATCACGCCCAACTGATTGAAGCCATTGAAGGATTGTTGGTGGCTGATCCGCTCGAGCGTATTTTCTAAT
This sequence comes from Bacteroidota bacterium, assembly GCA_041167815.1. Classification (GTDB taxonomy): domain Bacteria; phylum Bacteroidota; class Bacteroidia; order Chitinophagales; family Chitinophagaceae; genus Pollutibacter. Next base: position 4,700 of record JBEEMB010000037.1, read on the forward strand.
CCCTTTTTAAAAGGAATGGGTTGAGTTTCATAAAAAATCCCCCTGCGTACTTCGCAGGGGGATTTTTTTATGAAAGGGTAGGTCATTTGGATTACTGCACGACAATTCTTCTGATGTAATGATCGTTGCCATGGGTGATCTTCAGCATATAGACACCTGATGGGGCATCTTTCAATTCAATCTGATCGTTGAATTCACCACTGAACCTGTCATACGTTTTCTTGTAAACCTGTTGGCCGGTCATGTTAAGCACCGCTATGTCCAGGTTTTCACGTCCGTTGACCCGGAATATGACATTAAAGCGTCCTCTGTTGGGATTGGGGGCGAGTAGTAAACCGATCTTAGCGGGATCAACGTTGTTTACAGCCGTCACAATCACATTTCGTTCGCTGGACAATCCTACACAACCAAGATCATCGGTGTTAGCCACCCTGTATAGGCCGGATTCCACGGCGGTATGCTGCTGAGTGGTCGCGCCCGAAATATCTGAGCCGTTGAGTTTCCATTGGTTGCCGGTGGTATAGGAACTGGTCAGCAGATTGCCATTCTGGGTGATGGTCGGTAGTACGTTGTTGGCAGCGCTCACCTGTACGCGTGGCGACGGGCAACCTGTCAAGGTACTGACCTTCATGTCATAAAAGAAATAATAGAAACTGTTCGGGTCACTCGGCGCCTGAACACCATTTCCAGTGATGGCGAATGCATCGCTTGAGCCATTGAGCTTGGCAGGGTATGGGTTTTGGCCAGCGGGAATGCCGTTGTTGCGATACACGGATGCGCCATCAGAACATTGCATGATCAGAATATGGCTGCCTGGCTCCATGACCATCAGGTTTAGATTGTACACATATCCACGGTCATTCATGTTGTTTTCATTCAGGGCGCCTGGCGAGGCCGTTGGGCGAGAATTGGTGACCTTGAAGCTTCTGGATCCGCGGTTGTAATAAGTGTACCCTGTGCTGGTCTCACTTGCCAGATCCCCATAAATGATGTTCATGGAGCCGGGGTTGGCCGTGTACATTTTTACGGATTCGATCAGGATGGGTACGGTATTGGTGAATTTGACATAGTTGCCCGAGAAGGTATTGTAACCCCCACTGGCGAAATCCATCTTGCTGGTAGGACCTACGGAACCCCGTATTTCATCCTTGGAAACGTAATACTTTTTGTCAGCGGTGATATTGGTAGTGTTCACTATGCCTCCACTGGTGGAAGTGGCAAAGGGACTACCACCCGTGGCCGTTGAGAACCAGGTCAGCTGTGATCCCGCCGTATTACTGTTGCCTCTGAGCAGCACTTCGCCTCCATTGCAAATCAGTCCCTTCACGTCCGTGGGTACCGTACCTACCGCTGATGTAGTGATGCTGGTCTGCGTAGTATTATTGGCAGGCAGCTGGTCGTTGCTGAGGGTGAGGATGGTTGTGAATGTGTAATTTGCTCCTCCATCCATCGTGAATGGGGTTTGAAGGGTGAAGTCGGTTTCAGTCTGACCGTCCATTTCAATGCGGCAGGTGTCTCGCAGTGTGGTCACCAGCGTCGTTCCTTTCCGTACTTCGACGGCAACAGGAATGGCGGCCTTGGGAACTGTGCCGAGGTTTCGAATTTTGACCGTGACATATTTCGACACGGCAGCACATTCTCCTGCCTGCGGATAGAGGACCTGACCCGGTGCCACATCATTCGAAGGGTTGGAAACGACGACCTGATAGTCCTGCGTTTCTCCGCGTGTATAAGTGCCTGTCGCTGTCACGCCAGCCGCAGAGGCAGTCTCAGAGAGCACTACCCGCATCAGTATGCTTGAACCGGGTGTAAGTGTGTTGGGTACATTGATATTGCCGGTGAAATTGCCATTGTTGGAGAGCGCGACGCTGGTGGCTGCAGTCTCACCCGCATCGTCGAAATCACCGTCGCTGTTGAAGTCGAAGAAAATCTTAGCGAATTTGGTCGCATTGGTGGCGTCGCAGCTGCCTGCTTTGAGGAAGAATGGAGCGGATTGGCCTACTTCCACAGCGCCTATGATCTGGCGATTGTCAGTGTAAGTTCGGCAGGTGGTGGTATTCCCCTGAGTGATGCCTCCGAAGCTCAGGCTGTCGATTCGGCTGCCTGCATTGGAAGAAGGTGTGGAGGCTCCATAAGCCTTGCCACCAACTCCTGTGGCAATCAGAGAGTAGGTCTGTGTGCCAGAACGGGTCAGGGTTCCTTTAT
>JBEEMB010000105.1:0-5703 GCA_041167815.1 Bacteroidota bacterium
TCATTTTAAACGCGCCTGCCCCCGGAAACGATGATTTTGTCGTTTTTGATGATGCTCCCAAACAAGCTTTGATATCTTACGGGTCAACACCCAGGCCTCATTACCCGGCTCCCACGAACGATCCGCGTTGTTCTTTGTAAAGATGGAAAGAATATAGGGATCAGGACCATTCACATACATCACCTCGCTCCGGCTTGCATTCACCGCACCATTCTTGGATGCTACAAAGATGTTCGGAGGAATGGCAGACAACGCTTCTTCATCCCAGTATTGACGACCCATAATCCTGATCATCCGGTCACAACCTGCTGAATCAAAGATTTTATAATCTACAATATCTTCAAAAATGCGGGCCATCTCCCGGGGAGTTGTCTGCCCCCAACCATAAATATTGCGGGATGATTCTCTTCCCGGAGTCCTGCTGTTCACCCTGGTGAAACGATAGCCATAGCGGTCAAGCATCTCGTTGACCGCCGTTCCTCCACCAGCAATGGCCTGCAGCCAAAGGCTGGCATTGTTATCTGAAATCGTCATCATCAACATCATCACCTTGCTGAGTTCAACCCGGGTGCCGACCTTGAGATAGGGAATGATGTCCTCGCCTGGATCATAACGGATCGTATCCAGCCAGGTGAGTGTATCATGGTATTGTAATGAATCCCGGCCAATACGATCCATGATGCCCATCAGGAGCGGTACTTTGACGATGCTGGCTGTGGGAAAGATAGAATCGGCATTGATTTCCACAATCTTCCCGGTGCGCTCCGTTTTGACGTACACTCCGATCTCCCCCTTGAATCCAGAAATAAGTTCACGGATCTGGCCTTCCAATTGCCCCTCAACTTGCTGAGCATGATTGGCCTGAATGGAAAAAAACAAGAATGCCAAAATATTGCAGCCCTTCCTTAGGTTGAAAATAATCAAACGCATAAACTAATTTACGTGGAAAGATTCAGCAGAAATAGAATAGAGCGGATGATTTTTCAAATGAAGGGCCAGCAAAACCACAGCTGATATCCACTCCTCACAAGCTTACAGGTTGTCTATGTAAAGGAGACAAATGTCGCATACGGACACAAAAAAAGGCCTCACAATGAGACCTTTGTAGCGGGGATGGGAGTTGAACCCATGACCTTTGGGTTATGAATCCAACGCTCTAACCACCTGAGCTACCCCGCCAATGGACGGCAAAGATATATGTTTCTCATCAAAAAAACAAACACCCCCGGGGACAGGGGTGCCGTTTCGTATACCATTACATCATATCTGATGCACGCCTGTGCTACTGATTAAAATCATCATGCAGGAAGGCGTATGTCATATGTAGGCACAAGTTCAATATGAATCTTTGTATGGCCATGGGGTTTTCCTGGAAAATGTCCGGAAACCTGTGATTTGATAAAAACCATTACAACTGAAGAACATGCGACTAGCCTCTCCTCAATGCCTCACGTGCAACGTGCAGGACTGCATCATGAAAAAAATAGACTCCCCCTCTTTGGTGGCTGAAATTCAACCTTTCAAACATACCTATGAATTCAAACGGGGAACGCGACTCTACCGAGAAGGGCAGGAACCAACAGGGGTTTATATTATTCGGACCGGTCTGGTAAAATTGGAAAAAAGAGGACCACACGGAAGAACGATGATCCTAAAAATGGCCGGATCAAGTCAATCGCTCGGACACCATTGCATTGAACCCGGAGATCTGCATTCTTCAACAGCCGTAACCGTTGAAGACAGTCGATGCTGTTTTATTGAAATCGATGCATTCCGCAGGGCTATCCATCGAAGTGATACCTTTCGCGGAGCATTGAGGCGCCTGATCCTGGCTGATGCCCGCGAGATGGAAACCAAACTGGCCCTGATGACGTACCAGGCTGTCCGTGAAAAAGTGGCAGACACGTTGCTGTACTTAGCTAAAAGATACGGATATACGCCCGGTGGCTATGGAATCAAAATCAACGTTGACCGACAAGAAATGGCAGACATGGCAGGTACGACCAAAGAACAGGTATCTAAAACCCTGGGAGAATTAATGCACCAGGGGTTGATCCGTTGCAGAGCCAAACACTTTAAATTCATAGACCGGGAAGGCCTGTCTGCGTTGGTGGATGGGCATTATGCAGGTAATGAAGCGGTTAAACAAGCGCTTTGACAGCAAGACTGATATGAGCATAATCGTCGGGGGATACAACACCCTTAACACATCATGAGCGAGTTGTATAACCACAGCTGAACAGCTAACCGCATCAGGCTTGTGCTGGAAATGATAAGGGAATCCTCATTTGACCGTCAGGTCAAGTAATTTCTCTTTTTCAATAAAGCCGTGAAGCTCATCCCCTACAACACATTCACCGACACCTGCCGGCGTCCCGGTAAAAATCAAATCTCCAATATTCAGCGAGAAGTAATTGGAAATATGTGAGATGATCTGATCGAAATTAAAGATCATGAGACTGGTATTGCCCTGCTGAACCATCTCATTGTTCTTGAAAAGATAGAAATTCCGATCGGCCTGCTTTGATACCGGTTCCGGCTTGATATCGATCCACTTACCCACAGCCGCTGAATTATCCCAGGCTTTTGCCTTTTCCCAGGGCAATCCTTTTTTCTTTAGTTCATCCTGCACGTCCCGTGCAGTGAAATCTATCCCAAGGGTGATGCCATTGTAATATTTACAGGCATGCTTCTCCGGAATATATTTTCCGTTTTTGGAAATCCTCAACACCAATTCTGCCTCGTAATGGAGTTCGTTCGTGAATTCGGGATAGTAAAAGGGTGTGTGAGGTTGCAACAGGGCACTTTTCGGCTTCATGAAGATCACCGGCTCATCCGGTACTTCATTGCCCAATTCCTTGGCATGGGCGACATAATTCCTGCCGACACAGAAAATTTTCATGTTCAATGAGGTTTTTAGTGAGGCGTTGCACACGCATTTGTGCGATCCTAACCTGGTTGGTCTTGCGCAGGATGCTTGGAAAAGCAATGATCAGCTAAAATTAATCCAATTGATCGGAAAAGTCAAAGAGGGAATTCCAAATTATTCACTTCGGTCATGGTGCGTTCAGGCCCCACAAAGATGTATCGCTCGATGACTTCTGCACATTTTTCGATCTTCTGACGAACCACCGGCCATTCTGTGGCCGTCCACTTACCAAGTACAAAATCCACCTGTCCACCTTTGGGATATTCGTTGCCGATACCAAAACGGAGCCGGGCATACGACCTGGTAAACAACAATTCTTCGATACTTTTCAGGCCGTTATGGCCGCCATCACTTCCCTGCATCTTGAGACGAAGCTTCGATAGGGGAATGGACAACTCATCTACGATCACGAGTAGCCCCGTTACATCTATTTTCTCCTTGTCCATCCAGTATTTAACCGCCTTACCGCTCAAATTCATGAAAGTCGACGGCTTGATACAGACTATAGAACGGCCTTTGATGCGCAATCGGGCAACATCAGCCAGCCGGGATGTTTCGAAACGCGCGCCATGGCTTGCCACGAAATGATCGAGCACATCAAATCCGATATTGTGTCGGGTATTGACATAAGCCTCACCCGGATTGCCAAGCCCGACCAATAGATAACTGGACATAGCTGCAAAATTAAAAAAAATCCCCTCCGCGGTTGAAGCGGAGGGGATGAGCAATGGTTCGATGTCTTATTTCTTGCCCTTGGCAGCCTTTGCGCCTTTAGCGGCGGCAGCTTCCTCCTGCTTGAGTTGACGCGTCATGGTGACGGAAGCCATCGGGATACGTGGAGAGTTCAGGATCTCGTAATTGTCGATCTTAACATCTTCCACCCGGATGTTTCCGTTGAGATCGAGGGTCGTGATATCCACCTCAATGTTCTCACGCAAATACTTAGGCAGCGTCTTTACCTTGAGCGCCTTGATCTTTACCTCGAGCTTACCGCCGGCCTTTACACCTACGGAAGTCCCTACGTACTTTACAGGAATCGTAGCGGTCACCTTCTTGTCTTCAACCAGTTCGAGCAGGTCGACATGGTTCAGGCGATCCGTTACTTTGTCAAATTGCAGGTCTTTCAGAATGCAGACGTAAGTCTGTCCGTCTACGATAACCTGTGCAAGCTGGAAATCAGGCGTGTAAACCAGCGGCTTGAATGCAGTCGCCGGCGCTGCGAAACTCAGCTCCCGCGCACCCCCGTAAATTACACCAGGTACCAGGTCCTGAGAGCGTAACTGGCGGGTGGCTGATTTGCCCGTTCCGGTCCTCAGTTGTCCTTCGATTGTAACCGTTTTCATTGTTATGATGATTGATTGATGAAACAAGTTGATCGTCTGTTGTCAGACCTTTTACTTAACGCATCAGTCAGTTATTTATTCCTTCCCTGGGAATGAACGAATAGACTGGCGATACTTTTATTTTCATAGGAATTTCGGATGGCTGTTGCGAAGAGTTCAGATACACTCACCTGGCGGATTTTCGACGACTGCCCCCTCAAAGGAATCGTATCGCAAACCACCAACTCCTCCAACACACTGCTCTCGATGTTCGCGTAAGCATTTCCACTGAGTACCGGATGGGTGATGAGCGCCCTTACACTCTTGGCTCCTTTGTCTTTCAACAATTTGGCCGCCTTGGTAAGGGTTCCAGCCGTGTCGCAGATGTCATCCACGAGCACCACGTCCCTGTCCGTAACATCCCCGATAACCACCATGCTGGAAATTTCATTGGCGCGCTTTCTGTGCTTGTCACAGATCACCATTTCACCATTGAAAAAACTAGCCACCTCACGTATTCTGTTTGCACTTCCCACGTCGGGGCCGCAAAGATAAGGTTTTTAAGGGACAGTTGCTGTATGTACGGAATGAAGATCGCAGAGCTGTCGAGGTGATCAACCGGGATGTCGAAATAACCCTGAATCTGGGGGGCGTGTAAGTCCATTGTAATGATCCGGTCTGCTCCGGCAGCCGTGAGCAGATTTGCTACGAGTTTTGATCCAATGGCAACGCGGGGTTTATCCTTTCTATCCTGCCGGGCATAACCGAAATATGGGATGACGGCAATGATCTTATATGCGGAAGCCCGCTTCGCCGCGTCGATCATTAACAGTAATTCCATGATGTTATCACTGGGAGAAAACGTGCTTTGCACGAGGAAAACATAATCGCCTCTTATACTTTCGAGGAATGTTGGCTGGATCTCCCCGTCACTGAATCGCTGGATGCTGATCTTACCCAAACCGGGGCCTAAATCACGGGCAATGCGGTCTGCAAGGTAGTGGGAATTGGTGCCGGAAAAGATCTTGATTGAGGGTCCAATACGTTCCATGTGGTTGTGAATGTGTCGCGAAGGTAAAACATGGAAACGTATGCCTCTTGGGAATTAACCCACATAGCAAGTGTATAAGTAGTGAGTGACTGATGGGATTGCCTTCGGGCGAGCCTGAAAAACAAGGTGAAAATGAAGAAGGAAGGGAATGATCAACAATGGCCACCCGAGTCCGGCTGGCAGAATCCGGAACACCCCAGCGACAGGTTCAGATTGCTGGGGGCGGCAAATCTAAGCGATGCCGAATTGTTGGGCATCATCTTACAAAATGGAACACCGGAAAGGTCCGCCGTTGATATTGGCCGGGACCTGCTGGCACGTGGCAGAAACAATCTGCAGGAATTAGGACGGCTATCCGTGCGGGATCTTGCATCCATTAGGGGAATAGGACTGGCTAAAGC
>JBEEMB010000127.1:0-3289 GCA_041167815.1 Bacteroidota bacterium
TTACGTGGAAACGGATTCCGCCCGCAGATCATCGAAACACCTTCCCTCCGAAGCTGATCTGAACGTCAACATCAAACTTGCAGGCAACACGCTGCTTTGGCAAACCCTTGAACACCCTGGCTTCGAAGCCATGGTTAACAAAGGCTCTTTTACCTCCATCACAGACATAGAACAGATCCGGGCACTCTTTGGGAAACTTACGGTCAGTCCGGAATACGATACTTACCTGTCAAAACAATCAAGAGAGCGACAGGACGAACGTGAAATTTTGTCGTTCATCTTCAACGACATCCTACTGCCCGACGAGGATGTGGACGCACACCTGACAGAATGTTTCGTGAACTGGGAAGATGATGCTGAGATGATGCAACAAATGGTGATGAACTACCTGCACAAACCCGGTTCCTACGATTTCGGCCAGATCGTCTCCCAAGAGAAAAGAAAATACGGAGACGACCTGCTGCGCACTGCCATTGAGAAAAAGGAGCTTTGCATGGACTACATCCGGCCCAAACTCAAAAACTGGGACGCAGAGCGTATCGCACATCTTGATATGATCATCATGAAACTGGGCGTATGTGAATTGCTCTTTTTCGAAACGATTCCGACCAAAGTGACCATCAACGAATACATCGACCTGGCCAAAGAATACAGTACCACGCAGAGTGGCCAGTTTGTCAACGGCATACTGGACAGCATCCACAAAGACCTCGAAAGGGATGGCCAGCTTCGGAAAGTAGAATACAAGAAATAAGAAGGGTTTACCTATTTTTACGAAAATGAAACGCGCTTCCCGACAAACTCATTCATGGGGAAGCCATCGAATTGTATCAATTTACAAATCTCATATATGACATCCGCACACATCATCGTAGGTCAGGCTCCCGCAAATGCAGGCACTATGCAGCTCATACTCCTTGGCGGCATGGTATTGGTTTTCTACTTCTTCATGATTCGTCCCCAGGCTCAAAAAGCCAAAAAGGCGAAAAGCTTCCAGGATGCGCTCCAAAAAGGAGACAAAGTAGTTACCATCGCAGGTATCCATGGCGTCGTGAACAAAATCAATGATGACAGCACCATCCAATTGGAAGTTTCTCCTGGAAGCTACATCAAACTGGAGCGTAGTGCCATCAGCCTCGAAATGAGCGAGCAGGTCAACAAGGCCGCTGCCACCGCTGCCAAATAATCCAAAGGCACCATCCCTGCCATGCTCAGGATTGGACTCACCGGAGGTATAGGTTCCGGTAAATCAACCGTGGCTGCTATCTTCAGGGTCCTGGGTGTTCCGGTGTACTATGCAGATCTGGCCGCCAGACGTTTGATGATGAATGACCCGGAAATCAGGGCGAAAATAATAGATGCTTTTGGCCCTGAATCATACGATAACGGATCTCCGAACAGGACCTGGATTGCTGAAAATGTGCTCCGGGATCAGACATCAACCGCCCGGCTCAACGCCATTGTGCACCCCGCCACCAAAGCTGATGCCCGGGCGTGGATGGCGCGACAGTCAGGATCATATGCCCTGAAAGAAGCCGCGTTGATTTTCGAAAGCGGAGGTGAACGGGAACTTGACCTTGTCATTGGCGTCTCAGCCCCCACTGATCTCAGGATAGACCGGGTCGTCAGCAGAGATGGGCTTTCTCGTGAAGCCATCCGGCAACGGATGGCGCGCCAGATGGATGAATCAGAAAAGATGAGCCGTTGTCAATTCGTTATTACGAATGATGACAGGGTAGCACTCATACCTCAAGTATTGGAGATCCACAAGCAGCTGTTGCTGCTTGCGGTATCCCCGGGCTGAAACTTCATCGGGGCAGCCATCAACTTAAAAATGCCAGGATGTCAGATCTTCAAATCATATCCGGCTTTCCTTCCCTCATCGATCATCTGCTCATCTGGATATTCGGTTGGATACTGCCATTTTTGTCTGGTGTAAAAAGTCGGGAACAGCTGGATGGTCTTGTTTTTACCGAGACCGTCCGGAGAAGGTTCTACCTCGGCAACAGTCTCTTTCTGTTTTTGGCGGCATGCGTTGTAGTGATCTCCTGGTTTTTCCAAGACCGCTCCATACAATTATTGGGCTTCCGCAAGCCTTCGACTGGCAGCCTGACCTATGCCGTTCCACTGGGCGCAGCCCTGCTGATCCTTTGGCTGACAGATTTTATATATACTTACCGCAAACAAGCACAGGACGGACATTTTACGGAAGAACGTCGTGAATTCCCGCAATTTCTGCCACAATACCTGCGCGAACTTCCGGCCTATCTACTGCTAAGCACCTCCGCGGCAGTCTTTGAAGAAACCATCTACCGAGGATTTATGGTCACCTATTTTTTGCCGGCTTCCCGTGGGCAATCCGGCTGGCCCGTGGCCGCCCTGATCGTACCTGCGCTACTCTTTAGCCTGGCACACTATTACCAGGGATGGAAGGCCGTGATGAAAATATGGGGCTTCGCCGTAGGATTAGGATTGATGTTCATCCTCACAGGATCCCTTTGGCCGGTGATGATCATTCATTTCATCATTGATTTTGCGGGCGGATGGATGGCAATGATCCTCGGCAGAAAGCAAAACTGAAAGAAGTTCGTTTTTTCTGTCATCAGATTGCAAAAAAGAAAGGTCCCCGATACCGGAGACCTTTGTTGATAAAGTTATGTCAGACTGGCAGCGGCAGTACGCCGCCCTTTTTCTATTTCAAATTGGCCATAGCATTGGAGATGCGCGCCATCGCCTGCTCAATCTTGTCCATGCTGTTGGCAAAGGAAATACGGATACATTCCGGCTCTCCGAATGCTCTGCCCGTCACCGTAGAGACATGTGCGACATTGAGCAGGTACATGCAGAGGTCATCCGCGTCGTTGATCACATGGGCACCGTCGGCCTTACCAAAGTAGGCTTTGATCACCGGAAAAACATAAAATGCGCCGTCCGGCTCCGCGACCTGAACACCTGGAATGGCTTTGAGCAATTCAAGCATCCTTGCCCTACGACGGGTAAACTCCACATTCATCGCCAGCGTTGGTGCCATGTCACCTGTCAATGCAGTAATGGCTCCACGCTGGGTGACGGCGTTGGCACCGCTGGTGATCTGTCCCTGCAGCTTCTCACAGGCCTTCACGATCGTCGGATGTGCCGCGATATAGCCTAAACGATAACCGGTCATGGCATATCCTTTGGACAATCCATTGATAATGATGATCCGGTCTTTCAGGTCCTCGAACTGGGCGATGCTCTCATGCTTACCAACGAAGTTGATGTACTCGTAGATTTCATCAGAAAGGATATA
>JBEEMB010000183.1:0-9405 GCA_041167815.1 Bacteroidota bacterium
TCACCTCGCCAACAACGTATATCACCATGTCTGCACCAACCGTCATCAAACCATACCTCAGGCTCGCCGGTCTCGAACCCCTGGTCGTTCGCCCGGAAACGAACTTTGTAAACGTTGGCGAACGTACCAACGTCACCGGCTCAAAGAAATTCGCCCGCCTCATACGTGAAGGACTTTACGAGGAAGCACTGAGCGTCGCCCGCCAGCAGGTGGAAAGCGGTGCGCAGGTACTTGACGTGAACATGGATGACGCGCTCCTGGATGGAGAGATGGCCATGGTCACGTTCCTCAATCAACTGCAAAGTGAGCCCGACATCGCACGGATCCCTATCATGATCGATTCATCCAAGTTTTCGATCATCGAAGCGGGTCTGAAATGCGTACAGGGAAAATGCATTGTGAATTCCATCTCCCTGAAGGAAGGTGAACAGAAGTTTCTCGAACAGGCGATCATCTGTCGCAGCTATGGTGCGGCCGTTATCGTCATGGCCTTCGATGAGCAAGGCCAGGCTGATGACTTGAAACGCCGGGTAGAGATAGCAGACCGCGCCTATCGTATCCTAACAGAACAGGCAGGCTTCCCGGCCCAGGACATTATTTTCGATTTGAATGTCTTCGCCGTCGCCACCGGCCTGGAAGAACATAACAACTACGGAGTAGACTTCATCGAGGCGACACGTATCATCAAGCAACGCTATCCATTGGTGAAGATCAGCGGTGGCGTCAGCAACCTATCCTTCTCATTCCGAGGGAACGACCATGTACGCGAAGCCATGCACTCCGTATTCCTTTATCACGCCATCCGCGCGGGTATGGACATGGGGATCGTCAATGCCGGTCAGCTGGTAGTGTATGATGAAATCAATCCTGAGCTGCGCGCACGATGTGAGGACGTGATCCTCAACCGGAACAATGACAACAACGAAGCCACCGAAAAGCTTATCACACTCGCAGAACAGGTGAAGGCCAAGGGGAAAGTGCAGGAGCGGGATGAAACCTGGCGCAAGGGTACGGTCCAGGAACGCCTCAAGCATGCATTGGTCAACGGTATCACAGAATATATCGATGCGGATACCGAAGAAGCCAGACAGCAATATCCACGCCCCCTCGACGTGATCGAAGGACCGCTCATGGACGGCATGAATTTCGTTGGTGACCTCTTTGGTGCCGGCAAAATGTTCCTGCCACAGGTCGTCAAAAGCGCCCGGGTTATGAAAAAGAGCGTGGCCGTACTGACACCATTCATCGAACTTGAAAAAGCGGAGGCATCCTCTGCAGGGCGTATTCTGCTGGCCACGGTCAAAGGTGATGTACACGACATTGGTAAGAACATCGTTGGAGTCGTACTCGGCTGCAACGGCTATGAGATCATCGATCTCGGTGTAATGGTGCCGGCCGACAGGATCCTCGACGAAGCGCAAAAACAGGGTGTGGACATCATTGGATTGAGCGGCTTGATTACGCCATCGCTCGATGAAATGGTCCACGTAGCCCGGGAAATGAAAAGACGTGGGATGAAACAGCCGCTGCTGATAGGCGGCGCCACCACCTCCAGGATGCACACGGCGGTGAAGATTGCAAAAGAATATGACCATGGTGTCGTTCACGTCCTGGATGCCTCACGGAGCGTCTCTGTTGCCGGAAATCTGCTCAACGTCGACCATCGTCCTGAATTTTTGAACGGTGTCAGCCGCGAATATGCACAACTGCGACAGGATTTCGAGGCCAGGAAGACCGTCAAACAATCCATCACTTACACTGAGGCCGTCGCCAATCGTTTCAAACCCGACTGGAACGATTTTGAACCCAAGGCTCCCACATTCACTGGCGCACGGAGCTTCCGCCACGTGGATCTGGCGCTGCTGCGTCCCTATATTGATTGGTCCCCCTTCTTCATCGCCTGGGAACTGGGTGGGCATTTCCCCGATATCCTGACCGACGCAGTGGTGGGTGCCGAAGCAACAAAGCTTTACCAAGATGCTGAGGCCATGCTGTCCAGGATCATCACCGAAAAATGGCTGGAGGCCCACGCCGTTATCGGTTTCTGGCCTGCCAACGGACACGGCGGTGATACGGTGACCCTGCTGGCGGAGAAAGATGGTCAAGAAACCATTGTTCCGCTGCAATTCCTGCGTCAACAAGCCAAAAAAGCTGCGGGTCAACCGAATCTCTCCCTGGCCGATTTCATCGCCCCGGCGGAAACCGCGAAGCAGGACTACCTGGGTGCCTTTGCCGTTACCATCTCCGGCATCGAGGAACATATTCGAAAGTTTGAAGCTGATCACGACGACTACGGAAAGATCATGCTACAAGCATTGGCAGACCGCCTGGCCGAGGCCATTGCGGAATACATGCACGAACAGGTGAGAAAGGATTACTGGGGATATGCGTCCGATGAATCATTGTCCAATGAGGATTTGATCCGAGAAAAATACTTTGGCATCCGCCCGGCGCCGGGTTATCCCGCTTGTCCGGACCACACGGAAAAACATAAACTGTTCGATCTGCTGGATGCCAGCAACGCCATCGGAATCAGCCTGACGGAATCTCTGGCGATGTATCCTGCATCTTCCGTATGTGGATGGTATTTCGCTAACCCAGAAGCAAAATATTTCGGGGTGGGTAAGATCGGCAGGGATCAGTTCACGGATTACACGGAGCGGAAGGGCATGGATCCGGAAGAAATGGAGCGTTGGCTCCGCCCGGTGCTGGAATAATCCTAAGGTTCCATAACCGAACAGGCAGGGCTTCAGATATCCACTTCCAGATAGACCGGGCAGTGATCGCTGTGCTTTACATCCGGGTAAATGGCTGCGTCTTTCAGTCCGGATGTCAGGGAATCCGTGACGTTAATATAGTCGATGCGCCAACCTTTGTTCTGTAGGCGAACAGTAGGGAAACGCTGACTCCACCAGGTGAAGCGACCAGGGGATTCGTCGAAGTGGCGAAGCGAATCCTTCCACCCATTGTCAAAAAAACGATCCATCCAGGCCCTTTCCTCTGGCAGAAAGCCGGAGGAGTTTTTGTTGCCCTTGGGGTCATGGATATCAACCTCCTTATGCGCGATGTTATAATCCCCACAAAGGATGAGTCTGCTGCGCTCTTTTCGAAGTAGCTCCAGATAGGCATTCATCTCCTCCAGCCATTGGTATTTATAACCCTGACGCTCATCTCCTGAAGTGCCGGATGGGAAATAGGCATTGATCAAGCGCGTTTCTCCGAAATCGAGCTGTATGACACGTCCTTCCTCGTCACTTTGTCCATATCCGTGTCCGTAGGTAATATTGTCTGGTTTTTGACGTGTGAAGACCGCTACGCCACTGTAGCCACGCTTTCGGGCACTGAACCAGTAATCATGATATCCCAAGGCTTCAAATGCACGGATGTCTACATTATCACGCTCCGCCTTTGTTTCCTGCACACAAATGACGTCTGCCGGATCAGTGGCCAACCATTCGATAAAACCCTTTTTGATGGCCGCCCTGATGCCGTTGACATTATAGCTGATGATCCTCATGTGGTAAAATTAACACATCGAGCCTATCTTTATCCCTGTTGAAGGCTGTCGACCTATTTCTTTTAATCTTCGCAATAGACACCATGTACATTTATAATGTAACCAGCCTTGTAGCTTCAGAGATCCATGAAGACTGGCTGAACTGGATGAAGGAATCGCATATCCCCAGGGTGATTGCTACCGGTCTGTTTTCCCACCATCGCATCCTCAGGCTTCGGGATACCGATGAGTCTGAAGGGGTCACCTATGCCATGCAGTATTTCTGCAGCAGTCGTGAGGCTTATGACCTCTATCAGGCCAAATATTCCCCGGCGTTGCGGAATGAAGTCAGGGAAAAATGGTCGGAAGGTGTGGTTTCATTTCGCACACTGATGGAAGTTATCAACTGATTGTGGAAAAACATAGGGGTTAAAACCCTTTGCTATCAGGGGTTTTAACCCATTTTTCGATAAACATTCATTTTCCGAAATAAATGAATTTCGGCTGAAAGCCTTGACAGTATTGCGTTCCAGGGTATTCACGTATTTCATTTATACATGATATAATTTTATATATTGGCTGAAATCATTGACTGGCGCGGATTACAGCGTTCACATTCGGTGGATTGATTAAATTTTGCCAATAGAAAAAAGCCTCTAAATTTGCCCGAACAGTCACCATTTAAATCACTCTACCATGAACAAATCAGATTTGATCGCCAAGATCGCGGAAGATGCCGAAATCACTAAGGTACAGGCTAATGCAGCCCTGGACTCTTTCATTCAAGCCGTGACCAAAACGCTGAAAGGCGGTGGCAAGGTGACCCTCGTTGGCTTTGGTACCTTCTCTGTTACCAAGCGTGCTGCCCGCAAAGGCCGTAACCCCCAAACTGGTGCTGAGATCAAGATCAAGGCTAAGAAGATCGCCAAATTCAAGGCCGGAAAGGAACTCTCTGAGAAAATCTAAGGGACCTGAACACCCAGACAGAAGCAAATCACACAATGTGGTTTGCTTTTTTTATTTTTGCAACCTAACAAAAACTGACCATCATGGGAAGAGGTGATAAGAAAACCAAGAAAGGAAAGATATTCAAAGGATCTTTCGGCAAATCACGCTCTGCTCGTCCGCATGTAGCTAAGCGCAACGCGGCAAAAGCAGCAGCACCTGCATCGAACTGATCGATCCGATCGTTCTTTAATGACTAAGGCTCCACCTCAGGGTGCGAGCCTTGTTATTTTCCACCCGTCCCCATCTCTGCTGTCGTAGCGGATGCGATCATGCAGTCTGCTTTGGCGTCCTTGCCAGAATTCAATCACGACGGGATTGAGGCGATAACCGCCCCAGTGTGGAGGCCTGTAAATGGGCGTATCCTGGAATCTTTCGGAGATTTCTGCGATATTTCGGTCCAGTACCTCTCGGGAATCGATGGGCCGGGACTGAGGCGATGCCCAGGCTCCGATTCTACTACCTTCCGGTCGTGAATTGAAATAGGCATCACTTTCTGCAGGGCTGACACGTTCGCATAGCCCTTCTATTCTCACCTGACGCTCCAACTCCTTCCAGAAAAATAGCAGACTCGCCTTTGGATGAGCTGTGAGCTCCTGTCCCTTTCGACTCTCATAGTTGGTGAACCACACGAATCCCTGGTCGTCGTATCCCTTGAGTAATACAATGCGACTTCCGGGAAATCCATCGGTGGATAAGGTGGACAAGGTCATGGCATTGACCTCATCTATATCTGCTTTCAAAGCCTCTGCCCACCACCTGTCGAACTGACGAATAGGATTTGAATGAACATCAGATTCCGAAAGCGATTCACGCATGTATTCTCGCCGGATGGAAGATATGTTGGCATCGGACTGCATGCAATGTGGGGATTGAGGTTATGGCCACGCAATTAGAAACGTACGGGAAAAGACAATTTGCTTACTGTACCAGGGTACCCACCTTTTCACCCATGACGACGCGCTGCAGATTACCTACTGCATTCATATCGAATACGATGATCGGCAGATTGTTCTCCTGACAGAGCGTGAAGGCGGTCATATCCATGATCTTCAGGTTCCTGTCTATGCATTCCCGGTAGCTGATGGTATCGAACTTGGTGGCCGTAGGATCTTTTTCGGGATCAGCGGTATAGACTCCATTCACCCGTGTGCCTTTCAGTATGATATCTGCGCCAATCTCGACGGCACGAAGGGATCCTGCCGTATCTGTAGTGAAATATGGATTACCGGTGCCCGCTCCGAAAATTACAACACGGCCCTTCTCGAGATGTCGAATCGCGCGACGGCGGATATAGGCTTCTGCCACACCCTCCATTTTCAGCGCACTCATCAACCTTGTGTACACGCCCAGTTTCTCGAGCATAGCCTGCATGGCCATGCCGTTGATGACCGTTGCGAGCATTCCCATATAATCCCCATGTGCACGCTCAATACCGGTCTCAGATTCATTCATCCCACGGTAGATGTTTCCTCCACCAATGACAATGGCGACTTCTACGCCCGACTGCACGATAGACTTAACCTCCTGCGCATATTTTTCGATGACAACCGGGTCTAAACCAAAGCTGTTCTGACCCATCAGCGATTCACCCGATAATTTTAGCAGGACACGTTTGTAGACTGGCTTCATGTTGCAAAGGTACAAAGAAATCGTCCTTTAGCATGTGCATGTACGCACAAGGCCGTCAGGTTGTTCCTGACGGCCTTGTAATATTTCTGGCTAGTCTTGTTGGTCAAGGATTAGCCGAGTGCTATACGCTTGAAGGACAACACCTTGAGGTCTTTGTTCACAGACTTCAGGTAATCTCCTACAGACTGACCTCCGTCTTTCACGAAAGCCTGAGCAAGCAGGGTGCTTTCCTTGAAGAAAGCGTTCAGTTTACCTTCGGCGATCTTATTGATCATCTCCTGGGGCTTGCCGGCCATCTTGGGGTCGTTCTGGATCTGATCGATCACGATGGCCCTTTCGCGCTCTACAGCCTCGGGAGATACGGAATCAGCGTCTACAGCTACGGGATTCATGGCGGCAATTTGCATAGCCAGGTCCTTTCCTGCTTCTGCTTCAGGAACATTCAAACCTACGAGTACACCCATGCGATTGGCGCCGTGGATGTATGAGGATACGAATTCAGCATCAATGCGCTCGAACTTGGTAACGCCAATTTTCTCGCCTATGCTGGCCAGTTTGTCGTTAATGAGGTCGGCAACTTTAACGTTGTTGATCTCAACCTGATTGAGTTCATCGACTGATTTAACGTTGGCATTGATTGCAGCATCCAGGATGCTCTGGGCGAAGGCGACAAAGTCAGCATTTTTGCTGACGAAGTCAGTTTCGCAGCTGATACAAAGGGCGATACCCGTTTTGTTGTCTCCCGTGGTCTTAGCCAGGATGACACCTTCTTTGGCATCGCGGTCGCCACGGAGTGCGGCTACTTTCTGGCCTTTTTTACGAAGCCAGTCGACGGCGGCTTCCATATCGCCATCCGTTTCTGTCAGGGCCTTGCGGCAATCCATCATGCCGGCGCCGGTCATCTGGCGCAGTTTGTTGATATCTGCAGCGGTGATCGTAGACATAGCATTTAAAGTGTCCCCGCCTGAGCGGGGACTATTTTTTTTGTTATGATTTGCGTTATAACATAGCGCAGGTGGAGTCACGCCTGACTCGAAACCTGATTATTTCTTGAGGGCTGGTCTGCGTCCGCCACCGCCTGGTCCTGCGACCCTGCGCTTGGGTTGTGCTTTGGCACCGGCTCCGCCTCCACCTCCGCGGCGTGCACCGCTGCGGTCTTCGTCTTCTTCAAGCGCGAAGCGAGGTGATTTGTCATCTCCGTCTTCGTCTTCTTCACTGTCGTCTGTACGTTCTGCCTGGCGTTCAGCGAGGCCTTCAGCGATGGCGGCGGTGATGTAGTTGGCGATGATGGCGATGGACTTCGTTGCATCGTCGTTGGACGGAACGGGGAAGTCTACCTTATTGGGATCACAGTTGGTATCTACCATCCCGAAGGTGGTGATGCCCAGACGCTTAGCCTCGGAGAGGGCGATGTGTTCGTGTCCGATGTCGATGATGAACAGTGCAGCAGGAACACGGCCGAGCTGTGCGATACCACCGAGTACTTTTTCCATCTTATCACGGTCACGTGCAAGCTGCAGGCGCTCTTTCTTGGTAATGCTGTCGAAGCTGCCGTCTGTCAGCATCTTTTCGATGCTCTGCATTTTCTTCACGCTCTTGCGAACAGTGTTGAAGTTGGTGAGCATGCCACCGAGCCAGCGTTCAGTCACGTAGGGCATTCCCACGCGCTGGGCGCATTCTGTAACGATCTCCTTGGCCTGCTTCTTGGTGCCGACAAACATGATCTTACGACCTTGCTTGGCGATACTTTTCAGCGCAGCAGCGGTCTCCTGAAGGCAGTCAACCGTCTTATTCAGATCGATGATATGAATGCCCTTCTTTTCCGCATAGATATACGGCAGCATTTTCGGATTCCACTTCTTACGCAGGTGACCGAAATGCACACCCGCTTCCAATAACTGCTGTTGTAATGAAGTGTTGCTTTCCATCTTGATGATTGTATAATGAGATGAGTAAAGTTTGTGTTAGCGCTTGCTGAACTGGTAGCTACGGCGTGCCTTCTTCTTACCGAACTTCTTACGTTCGACACCCCTTGGGTCGCGACGGAGCAGACCTGCTGCTTTCAGTACCGGACGCCACTCGGCGTTGATTTCGATCAACACCCGGGAAATTCCGAGTTTGGCGGCTTCTGCCTGGCCTTTCTTGCCACCACCGGCTGCGTTGATGACGACATCGAACTTATCGACGGCATCGATCGCCTTGAGGGGCATTTCCACCTGGTTCTGCAGGTAGACCTGCGGGAAATATGCCTTGTAGTCGAGGTCGTTCACTTTGATGCTGCCTTCACCTTTCGTCATGAAAACCCGGGTAACGGCTTCCTTACGACGACCGACGGCATTTTTTTGCTTTTCCATCTATCTGTTTTTTGGAATCTTTTGAATCAGAATTTGAAAGGAACAGGCTGTTGTGCGCTGTGGGGATGCTCAGCACCTACGTACACGAAAAGCTTCTTGTACATTTGGCGACCAAGACGATTCTTGGGCAACATGCCCTTAACGGCGTGCTCAACGATCACTTCAGGACGACGCTTCATGACATCCTTGGCGATGGCGATCTTCTGGCCACCGGGATAACCGGATACCGTCTGATATTCCTTCTCATCCATCTTGTTACCTGTGAAGACCATCTTTTCGCAGTTGATCACGATGACATAGTCGCCGCAGTCAACATGTGGAGAATAGTAGGCCTTGTTTTTGCCGCGCAGCACGTGCGCAATCTTGCTGCAAATCCGGCCCACAGTTTGATTGGTCCCGTCTACAACGAACCATTTGCGTTGCACGGAAGCTGCATTTGCATGCTTTGTGGTGAAATGAAGTTTACTCATAAAAAAATTTAAAGGGTTTCCCCCGGTTCTCAATCACCCGCCGCCATCCCGGCAGGAGCCCTACCGGATGCTTCCCGGCGAAGGACGGCAAAGTTACCTCATTAATTATCGTTTGACCAAGAATTTGCGTCAGTATTTTTTTTACTGCCCTTGCAAATCATTGGTTTTCAATAATAATTTTGACTTAATTTTTTCGTAGATGCGTGAAACCCGCGCCATTTCGGGGAAAAATGAATTTTATCCCGCGGCCAATGTACTTCCAGGCCATAAGGCTGGTTGCATTAATTTTGTGTTCACGCAGAAAATCGGAAAACGGATGAAGAAAATACTTTTTGCCATCCTCAATGGTTCAACAGTTTACATAATACTTGCCCTGCTTATCACCCGGTCGCATTCCTATTCATTTCAGCATTCGATAGCACTTCCGGCGCCTGCCATATTGAGATTA
>JBEEMB010000248.1:0-5498 GCA_041167815.1 Bacteroidota bacterium
CCGTTGAGGTAGACCAGCATTGCCGGATCGACACTCATCGCGCGGACTAAAGTTTTGACATTTCCCAAGCAATTGTCGCGCAGAAGCTTGACATGTTTGTACATGTACGTCGCATTCCCGACATCATTGACTTCGTTGGAGAAATGGTTATGCCAGAAAAGCGTCATCTTCTCCCGAAGGCTTCTGTCCTGGTGGAGGATTGCACCCATCCACCAATTGCGCAGTGAATTGCGCCGATTGCCTTCCACCGTTCCATCAGCCGTGCGAATATTGACCCAGGTCTGCCCGGCCGTCACCGTCAAATCCGGGTCTGTGGCAGGCGTATTGGTATTGGCGTAGTTTTTGAGCGGGGGAGCCGGCATGGGAGCCGCAGGGTTCAACAATTCATCGACCGCAGCGGAGGGGGATTTGGACAGGAAATAGGCGATGTCATCATGGCTGGCACCAAACATTGTGCGCTTCAGCAGATGTATCACCTGATCGCGGGTCCAGGTTCCATTAAACGGCTGGAGGCCTGACACCAGTTGTTGTGTCGAAACTTGCGGGGTGACAGCCGCTTTTTTTTTCTGGGCGGGTGACAGGAACGATCTTCTGTCCATTGTCGCAATTGTTTTTCAAGTCGTATCTACAGCACCTACCCATCCACACCGACTTCCGGATATCAATTGCTATAAATTTACAACAAAAAAATGCAAACATGCAAGATCGTCACCTAATCATCAATGGAACCGTTCAATAATGCCTGCGATGCCCTGTCCTCCACCGACACAGGCTGTCACCATCCCATATCGCTTTTGCAGCCTGTCAAGATCATGCAGGATCTGCACGGTCAGTTTACAACCCGTGCATCCCAGCGGATGGCCCAACGCGATGGCACCTCCATTGATATTCACTTTTTCAGGATCCATTCCAAGGGTGCGGATGACCGCCAATGCCTGTGCGGCAAATGCCTCGTTGAGTTCTATCAGATCAATATCCCCCAACTGCATGCCGGCTTGTTTTAGTGCTTTCGGGACGGCTTCCACCGGTCCGATTCCCATGACGCGAGGATGCACCCCTGCGGAGACCGCTGTGACCAGCCTGCCCATGGGTTTCAGCCCAAGTTCATTCACCATGCGTTCAGACATCACGATCACGAAAGCCGCGCCGTCGCTGGTCTGTGAGGCATTTCCCGCCGTTACCGTTCCGCCCTGTGCGAAGGCAGCCTTCAGCTTGGCCAGGGCTTCAGGTGTCGTTTCGCGTCGAACACCCTCGTCGGTATCGACGACAAAATTGCGTTTTTGCCGCTTTGAACGCTCATCCAGATACACCTCTTCCACGGTAACAGGAAGGATACCGGGCTTGAAATACCCGTTATCAATGGCATTCATCGCCTTCACGTGCGACTGCCAGGAAAAATAATCCTGGTCTTCCCTGGACACCTGGTATTCTTTGGCGACCGCTTCGGCGGTCAATCCCATATTCAGATAATAATCCGGTTCGTCATTGGCGATAGAATAGGCCGGCACGGTTTTCCAACCGGCGGACGGCACCATGGTCATGCTTTCTGTTCCACCGGCCACAATGCATTCCGCCATCCCGGAGCGGATCTTGGCTGTTGCCATGGCGATGGCCTCAAGCCCCGATGCGCAGTAGCGGTTGATGGTAATCCCCGGCGCATGGATGCCTATGGAACGGGCGGCAATGATCCGGCCGACTTGCAACCCCTGTTCCGCCTCCGGAACCGCATTTCCCACGATGACATCATCCACACGAGCAGCGTCCAGCTGTGGAACATTAGCCATCAATCCCTTGATGACCTCAATCGCCAGATCGTCCGGTCTGGTGAACCTGAATCCGCCCTTTTTCGACTTCGTTACCGCCGTTCGGTAACCTGCCACGATATAAGCGTCCTGCATACGTTGAATTTTAAGCGTACCATAAAATTAACCAAATTAGATCTAAGTAGTTGCATCAACAACCATTTAATTTGGAGACTTGGACTTTTACGAAGGCTGCGATTGCCAAGGCTTCGGCACCATATCTTTGCGGTATCATGTACAAACTTATTCGATCCGCGCTGTTCAATTTTGATGCGGAAAACGTACACTACTGGGCGATGAATGCCCTGGGGATGGCGGTGAGAACGCCGTTGGTAGCTGGGGCGATGTCCAACAGTTTCTCGGTGCGGGATAAGCAACTCGAGCGCAGTGTTTTCGGACTGCGATTCCCAAATCCTGTTGGATTGGGCGCTGGATTTGATAAAAACGCCAAATACCTAAAGGAACTTTCAGTGCTGGGCTTTGGTTTTGTGGAGATCGGGACGATTACGCCCAAGGCGCAGGCCGGCAACGACAAGCCTAGATTGTTCAGGCTCCCGGCAGACCGTGCGCTGATCAACCGGATGGGCTTCAACAATGAAGGCGTGGAGGCTGCCGCCCGGCGGCTTGCAACCTGGAAGTCAAAAAACACGTCTGACATGATCATCGGCGGAAACATCGGGAAGAACAAGTCGACCCCAAATGAGGATGCCTGGCGCGATTATGACATCTGTTACAGACGCCTTCATGATCTTGCCGATTACTTCGTTGTGAACGTCAGTTCACCCAACACTCCCGGTCTCCGTGAGCTTCAGGAGAAAGATGCACTGGCACGCATCCTGTCAAATCTTCAGGACATCAACGCCGGGATGCCGCAACGCAAACCCCTGCTGCTGAAGATCGCTCCGGACCTTACGGAAGGGCAGCTGGAAGATATCGTGGCGCTGGCCGAAGAAGTCAAACTCGACGGACTGGTGGCGACGAACACCACGATCTCAAGACAGGGATTATCAACCGAATCCGCCACACTGGCCACGTCTATCGGTGCAGGCGGATTAAGTGGGGCACCGCTGCGCGAAGCTTCCACCGGTATCCTCCGGAGGATTGTCCAACTTTCTGGCGGAAATATCCCCGTGATTGCCAGCGGTGGTATCTTCACAACGGAAGACGCCATGGAAAAACTGGATGCGGGGGCATCACTGGTTCAATTGTGGACGGGTTTCGTGTATGAAGGACCCTCCGCAGCGTCGAATATCTGCCGGGGACTGATGAAGAAAGCCTGAAACAGATCTTGAAATCATCAATGACTGATACACACATATGGAACATCTCTTGACGTACGACTCGGCTGTGAGCCTCATCACCCTGGCATTGTTGGAAATCGTGCTGGGCATTGATAATGTGATTTTCGTTTCCATTCTGATGGGCAGACTTCCGGCTAAAAAACGGCTCGCCGCCAGAAGGATCTGGATGATTGCTGGCATTACCGCCCGAATTTTACTGTTGATGGCCCTGGGATGGCTGGTAGCGAATGGAAGCCGGGAGCTTTTCGGCCTCGATATTGCAGATCGCCACGTTGGTTTCAACCTCCGCAACGTCATCATGTTTGCAGGTGGCTTGTTCCTGTTGTATAAAACCGTGAAGGAGATACATGCCAAACTGGAAGGTGATGAGCACGTTTCCACCAATGTCGGGGGGGGCGGTCAAAACGCCTTTGCTGTCATCATGGGGCAGATCATCCTGGTGGACATGGTATTCTCTTTCGACAGCATCATCACGGCGGTGGGGATGGCCAAACACGTGGAGATCATGATGATCGCTGTGATCATCGCCATGATCATCATGTTCTTCTTCTCAGAAAACATCTCAAGCTTCATACACAAGCATCCAACCCTGAAGATGCTCGCACTTTCCTTTCTGCTGATGGTCGGCTTCAGCCTGTTCTTTGAAGGCCTGGAACCGATCCACGGCAGCCATATCGACAAGGCTTATATTTATGTGGCAATGGCCTTCTCTTTTGGCGTAGAACTGCTCAACATGCGAATGCGCAGGAAAGAGGCGGCCCGCAAACCGGTTGAACTTCGGGAACCTGTATTGCTACAGGATTCCGGCCAGGAATGATCATTTAGGGTATGCGTTACCGCTAGTGGAACTCAGACAGACAGAATTACAGCAGCCACCAACGCGGCCGTCTCAGTCCTGAGCCGGTTGGCGCCCAGCGAAACAGGAATACACCCCGCAGAGATCGACGCTTCGATCTCTGCGGGATTGAAGTCTCCCTCCGGACCGATCATTATCAATACGGGTGAAGTGGTCCGGTTTTCATTGCGCAATTCGATGCGTGACTCCGGCAGACAGTGGGCGACATATCGACGGGAAAAACCTTCCTCCTCCAATAACTTTGTGAGACTGCAGGGTGCAGACACTTGCGTCATCCATGCCTGTTGGGATTGAAGCATGGCGCTTACTGCAATGGATTCGAGCCTGTCTGCCCGCATCCGCTCCCGAACAGTACGTTCGGTCAACAACGGTATGACGCGCCTCACTCCTATCTCCGTGAGTTTTTCGAGCATCCACTCATAACGCGCCGCATTCTTGACGGGAGATACAGCGACGGTGACCGGAGATCGATCATCCGGCTGGATGACCAAGGAATCTATACGAACGGAGCACTTTTTTTTAGCGGTATGCAGAATCTCGGCATGCGCCATCATCCCATGACCGTCGACCAGTATCATTGGTTCTCCCTCCTGCATCCTCAACACCGATACGACATGTCGGGCCGTATCTTCCGAGAGCTCAACTATGCTGCCTGCATCTGTCAAACGGGGGTGGAAGAAAAAAGGGATGTCCATACCTTGCCTGGTTGATAAATCAGTTACCCGATGATGTTAGTCGATGCTCTTTAGAAGGGAGCATCCTCATCACCCAGGTCGATATCATTCATACGACTGCCTTTCTGGATGAAGAGTCGCGAAGACCCGTCACCTCCGGCGGGTGGAGGATTTTTCCAGTTGCCTTCCGGCAGGCCGAGGGCTGTATGATCAGTCTCCTCCATATCAATGAATTTCTGGATATGCAGCAGGGCACGGAGTTTGATATTCTCCAGCGAACCGTTCCTGTGCTTGGCGATGCGGACGTGGGTTTCTCCCTTGTTGCTTTCCCCGAATTCGTTGCTGGTGATGTCGTAATATTCGGGACGGTAGAGGAAGAGTACCATGTCGGCATCCTGTTCGATGGCACCGGATTCGCGAAGGTCACTCAACTGAGGGATCTTGTTGCCATCCTTACGTTTTTCCACATCACGACTCAGCTGGCTGAGCGCGATGATGGGAACGTGTAATTCTTTGGCCAATCCTTTCAGGTTCCGGGAAATCTGGCTGATTTCCTGTTCACGGTTGGAATTCTTTCCTTCTCCGCCACCGGTCATCAGCTGGAGATAGTCGATGATGATCAGTCCGATATCGTGCTTGCTTTTCAGACGACGACATTTTGCCCGGAGCTCGAAAATGTTGAGTGCCGCGGTGTCATCGATGAAGATCGGTGCTTTGGACAGCCGCTGGATGCCTTTCTTATAGAGCTGTTGCATCTCGTGTTCTTCCATGCGGCCGCGGGAGATCTTCTCCAGCCAGATCTCGCTTTCGGCTGACAGGATACGCTGAACCAGCTGTCCGGAACTCATCTCCAGGCTGAAGAGGG
>JBEEMB010000343.1:0-4773 GCA_041167815.1 Bacteroidota bacterium
CCGCTCGCCAGTGAATTGTTTGCTTTCCCCTTCGTAAAAGGCGTATTCATAGCCAGCAACTTCGTCACCATTACCAAAACTCCTGAAACTGATTGGGATGACGTCAAACCCTCCATCCGCCAATTCCTTAAGGAATACCTGGAAGAAGGAAAAGTAGTGATCAATGAGGATCAGGTTGTTCAAAAAGATCAACCGGCCTCGAATATCGTGCTTTCAGAAGATGGAGACGTTGTCAAACGCATCAAGGAACTGCTCGAAAACTATGTCAAACCCGCAGTGGAAACTGATGGAGGAGCCATTCAGTTCAAAAAGTTTGAAGATGGTGTCGTTACGCTCATGCTGCAAGGAAGCTGTAGTGGTTGCCCATCTTCCATGATCACCCTTAAGTCTGGCATCGAAGGCATGATGAAAAGAATGATTCCGGAAGTAACAGAAGTAGTGGCTGAAGCAGAATAATCTTCATTGAAACCCCACCAACGAACGCAGGTTTACCCAATGGTCAGCCTGCGTTTCGTTTTTAATGACCACAAACCATCACTTTTCGGTCCGTCCCCGGAAACCACGCATCGAATCATGGATGCCAAACCATTTGCCGATCAACACATCGAACCAGCGTTGAGGAAGGATACCCCGAAAGAACGGCATGGCAAAAACAATCCAGGGCATTCGACTGAAAATCCGGTTCCTTTCTACGTCATCGAGGATCTTCCGGGCAGCACGATCCGGACGAACAATCGGAACGATCGGAGACCTGACGCCCTCAAACATACCTGTACTGATATAAAACGGAGTCACCGTCGTGACATGAAAATCGCCAACCCGAGATTCCAATTCTAAACGAACACTTTCACTCCAGCCTATCACCGCCCACTTACTTGCTACATAAACAGACATCCTCGGATTAGATGCCATTCCGGCCGCAGAAGCAATATTCACAAGATGCCCTCTGCCGGCTTTAATCATGGTGGGGAGAAAGGCAAGGGTTACATGCATCATCGCCAACGTGTTCACCTGCATGGTCCGATCGATATCATCATGCTTATGTTCTTCGAACAATTTTCCAATAATGACACCCGCATTGTTGATCAGAATGTCAACCGTACCAAATTGCTGAAGGATCCGGTTTGCAGTGAGCCGGACATCATCTGTTTTCGTGATGTCTATCACTTCTCCATGAACATCGTAACCCTCATCCTTCAATTGCTGAACAGATGCGGCTAATGCGTTGGGATCGATATCCCAAAGGATGACACGGGCTGCTCCACGTCGCAACGACTCCTGAGCCATGAGCCTTCCGATACCGGATGCACCACCAGTGATCAGAACCTGCGCACCACGTATATTGCTCATGGATGATTTCTTTTAGGCAAAGTAAAATTATCTGTGGATTTTTACACCAATGGAAGGTTTTCTGCAACAGTTCCTTGAAGGCATGATCCATACTTCACTGCTTGAATACCTGGCGGTATTCGCTGGCATCGCCAGCGTCTGGCTTTCAAAAAAAGAACACATCCTCCTCTATCCCGTCGGACTGATTAACACCGTCATCTATATTTGGCTGAGCATGCAGGCACATTTAGTAGGCGAAGCAAGTGTCAATCTATATTACACCGTCGTCAGTATTTATGGATGGATCATCTGGTCAAAAAAAGACCGACAGGATCATCACATCCTCCGCATTCGAAAATCCAGCAAAAAAGAGTGGTTTGGACAAGTGTCTTTTTTCCTGGTCTGCTATTTCGTACTCTGGCTGGCCCTGCGAGCACTCAGGGAGCGCTTCGCGCCCGGTGCAATTCCTTGGGCGGATGCTTTTGCTTCCGCTACCGCATATACCGGCATGTGGTTGATGGCCAGGAAAAAAGTGGAAAGCTGGATCTGGTGGATGCTCACAAATATTGCTTCCATCCCACTCTACTTTAGCAAAGGCTTCGTTTTCACCAGTGTGTACTACATAATACTCCTCTTCATCGCCTGGTTTGGTTGGATAGAATGGAGGAAAAAGGCAATCTCTGAAGGATAATGTATATGGATTTGATCAGAATCGTGGTCATCGGACCGGAATCAACCGGCAAAAGTTCGTTGTGTGAGGCATTGGCAAAACATTTCAACGCAGCATGGTGTCCCGAATACGCACGCGAATACTTAACATCACATGGTAAAGAATACACCTTCGAACAGTTGGATGAAATAGCACGCGGACAACTGATACTGGAAGAAGAATACGCCGCCCGAGCCATAAAGGGTTGGAAAGAACAACAAGATAAAATCACACCGAAACCCCTGCTTTTCATCGATACAGACATGTATGTGATGAAGGTGTGGTGCGAATTTGTTTTTGGAAAATGTCATCCGTGGATCAAAGAAGAAATATCAAAGCGAAAATATGATCTCTACCTCCTCTGCAACACAGATCTTCCCTGGCAAAAAGATCATTTGAGAGAATACCCGGATCTGGAAACCAGAGAATCACTGCTCAGCATCTATAGGGAACTGCTCAAGCAGCAATCGGTTCCCTGGCAGGAAATAACAGGACAGGGACAGGACAGAATAGATGAAGCGATAAGTGCCGTGGAAACACATATATTGAACAAACCTTGACATAATGGAGATACACCAGGGCCAATCGTCGACCAATGGACAAAGGATGAAGGTCGTTTTTTATCTGTTGTGGCTTGCTGTAGGACTGCTGCATGCTGGCTCAGCCGGGCTATTCGACGATGAAGCCTACTACTGGATGTACGCACAGTATCCTTCTATGGGATATTTCGATCATCCTCCGATGATAGGCCTGCTGATCAAATGTGGATATGCCTTGTTCGCGAACGAACTCGGACTCAGATTTTTCATCGTGCTCATGTCCACGGGTACTGTTTGGGGCATCGATGCACTACTGAGCCAAAGGAACGACCGGCTTTTTTACGCCATGGCACTAAGTATGGGGCTCATGCAGGTGGGCGGAATCATTGCGGTTCCAGACATTCCGCTCATGTTCTTTGTTGTACTCTTCTTTCTGGCCTATCGCAGATTTCTGGATCAACAGGGTTGGTCATCAACCATCACTTTAGCCTTGACCATTGCCGGGATGTTGTACAGTAAATATCATGGCATACTCATTGTTTTTTTCACCCTTATATCAAACATCTCACTGCTCAAAAAGTGGCAGACATGGATGACCGCCCTCATTGCCCTCGGGTTATTCTCGCCTCATCTGTATTGGCAATACACACACGATTTCCCATCCTTCCGCTATCACCTGTTCGAAAGAAACGCATCATATTATAAGTTCGAATATACAACTGAGTATATATTCGGTCAGATACTCTTGGCCGGACCATTAATTGGATGGCTGCTTCTTTGGGCCGCATGCAACAGAAAAACCGTCGATCACCTCGAAAAAGCACTGAGATGGGGCTTGTTTGGCATCTATGGATTTTTCCTGATCAACACACTCAAAGGTAGAGTCGAGGCGAACTGGACAGCCCCGGCCTTTATCGCCTTGTTCGTGTTGTCTCACCAACAACTGAATGAACGCCCAAAGGCAGCAAAATGGGTGTACCGGCTCTTCATACCCTCTTTCCTGTTGATCATGGTGGTTCGGGTTTATATGATGCTGGACATCAATCCCTCACCCCTGATGCCGAAAGATGAATTCCACAAGAACGCCGAATGGGCGAAAGTGATTCGGAAAAAAGCAGATGGCCGGGCTATCGTGTTTGTCAATACCTACCAGAGACCCTCTCAGTACATGTTCTATACGAAAGAGAAAGCCTACGGATTGAACAACATTTTCTATCGACGCAACAACTTCAACTTCTGGCCTGTGGAAGCGGATGTGTTCGGAAAACCGGCACTGGTGATCTCACATGAAAACTACACGTATTTCACGGACACGATTCACAGCCCACGTGGATTCATCGGATCCAGGCATTTCGAAGCATTCTTTTCCTTTTCGGGTGTCGACATAAGATCACCGGGTACCATCAATACACATGGTAAAAAACTGAATACCACACTGGAACTTCGAATACCCGACCATTTGGCAACACATCCTTTGTTGCACAGTTTTGATAGCGCTCAGATCGTCATGGCCATATATGTCCGGGACAAGAAAAAAGCAACCCTTTTACAAACCGGCTCACGACTTCGGGATGCCAAAAACGGGAAACTGGATATTGAGCTCCAGCTACCGGATGACTTTCTGCAGGAAAAAAACTACCAAATCAAATGGGGAATAAACAGCGCCATTCCGGGCTGGCCCTCGCTGAATAGCAGTGATTTTAAACTGGTTTTGGCTCCTTAAGCGCATGCCTATTTCAATAACCGTTGAACATCCGGATCGCCTTCGAGATTATTCATCTGTCGTAAAATCCAGGGATATTTCCGGCTGACCCACTTGCTTCTGGGCTTGACGGTATAGACTTTCGGGTTGGGTAGACATGCCGCAATCATGGCGGCCTCTTGTCTGGTCAGCTTAGCGGCCGATTTGTTGAAATAACTGCGGGACGCAGCCTCGATACCAAAGATCCCATCACCCATTTCGGCGACATTCAGATACATTTCCAAAATGCGCTCCTTGCCCCAGATGAGCTCAATCATGAATGTGAAATAAACTTCCAGACCTTTTCGGACCCAACTGCGACCCTGCCATAAAAAAACATTCTTCGCCACCTGCTGACTGATGGTGGAGGCGCCTCGCACCCGGCCGGGTTTGCGCTTGTTGTATGCAAGTGCTTTTTGGATACTCTTGATATCAAAGCCGGAATGGTCAGGAAA
>JBEEMB010000014.1:0-6408 GCA_041167815.1 Bacteroidota bacterium
TTTTCAACTCATCCAGGGTGAATCCGAGGGCGAGTTTGGCCGCGATTTTAGCGATGGGATAACCGGTAGCCTTGGATGCGAGGGCCGATGAACGGCTCACGCGCGGGTTGATCTCAATGGCGATGATCTCTTCCGTTTCCGGGTTGAGGGCGAACTGTACATTACACCCGCCGGCGAAATTGCCAAGGTCGCGCATCATGCGGATGGCCGTGTTGCGCATGAGCTGAAATGCCGTATCACTCAGGGTCATGGCCGGGGCAACCGTCACGGAGTCTCCCGTATGTACGCCCATCGGGTCGAAGTTTTCGACGGTACAAATGATGGCTACGTTGTCTTTTGCGTCCCGCAGCAACTCAAGTTCGAATTCCTTCCATCCCAGGACGGCTTTTTCAACGAGTACTTCATGAATGGGAGAGGCGGTCAACCCGCGGTTCAGCGCTTCATCGAGGAACTCCTTGCTGTGGACGAATCCGCCACCGGTTCCACCCAGGGTGAAAGACGGGCGAATGACCAGCGGGAACCCGATTTCCTGGGCAAATTCCTTGCCTTCGAGGAAGGAGTTGGCCGTTTTAGCGGGGGCCACCTGTATCCCCATACGAATCATCCACTGGCGGAATTGTTCGCGGTCTTCAGCTTTATCTATCGCTTTGATGTCGACACCGATTAAACGAACATTGAAGCGCTCCCATAATCCCAGTTCTTCGGCCTCTTTAGCCAGGTTGAGGGCTGTTTGACCTCCCATGGTAGGAAGCACGGCGTCGATCTGGTTTTCTGATAGTATCTGTTCGATGCTGTCGACGTTCAGCGGCAACAGGTAAACACGGTCTGCCATCATCGGATCGGTCATGATCGTGGCAGGGTTGCTGTTGATGAGGATGACTTTGACGCCTTCCTCCCTCAAACTTCTGGCGGCCTGAGAGCCGGAGTAGTCGAATTCGCAAGCCTGTCCGATGATGATGGGTCCGGAACCGATGATCAGTACCGTCTTGATGGAATGATCCTGGGGCATAGTTTCAGTAGTGGGATTGGTTGTGCCGGGTATAAAAAAACCGGGAAATCCCCGGGGGGCAAAGGTAATCGCTATTATGTATTATACAATGCCATCCATACAAATCATGCATGAAACGGGCAGTGATGCATTCCGGGTCATATCCGGCAGCGTTGCCGGCATCCCGCTGCGGACCTCACTTTCTCCTTCGGACACACCCATACCGAATCCCTGTCCTATTTTCGTAGCAGATGATTATTTCTGCCCCTATGCAAAAAGTTATCCTGTGCATTGCGCTTTTTTCGTTGAATTTGATTCCGATTCAGTCGGATGCCCAGGCCAACCGGTCAAATTTTTTTGCTTATCCGCTTCGTGTGGAACCCCGTCTCAATGCGAATTTTGGAGAGATGCGCCCCAATCATTTCCACATGGGGCTGGATCTTTTTACCCTCCGCCGAGAGAATATTCCGGTTTATGCACCGGCAGACGGACACATTTCCAGGGTCAAGATTGAAGCGGGCGGATTCGGAAATGCACTGTATCTCGACCACCCGAACGGCACGACCACACTTTACGCGCACATGAATGCTTTCACCGTTGAATTGGACAAATGGTTGGATGAAGTACAGTATCAGCGTGAATCATGGGCCCTGGATATGCCTGTTCCTTCGGATCTTTTTCCGGTCAAGCGCGGTCAGTTCATAGGATGGAGCGGAAACACAGGTGCATCAGCCGGCCCTCACGTTCATTTCGAGATACGGGAGACCTCCACTGAAAAATGCCTGAATCCACTCAAATTCGATTTCCCCATTCCGGACAAGGTGGCGCCTGACTTGTACCGCATCGCCATTTATGACAGGTATAAAAGCACTTACGAACAATCTCCGGCCATTCATCCATTGAAAAAAGTCAATGGAGAATGGTCTGTTCCGGGTGTCATCACGGTCAATTCCGACAGGATCAATATCGCCTTGCAGGCGACGGACCGGATGAGTGGAGTACCTAATGCCAACGGGATTTTTGAGACCCGTCTTTATGATGGAGATGTGCTCGTGGGTGGTTTCAAACTCGACAGTATTGGATATGACGAGACACGTTACCTGAATGCCCATATAGACCATGTCAGACGGGCATCTGGCGGACCCTGGCTTCAGTTCCTGTTGCCCCTTCCCGGAGACAGGTCTGCGATTTACCGTTATGCAGGCGGTAAACATTTCATCTCAATGAGCGATGGCCATCGTCATGATTTCAGGCTTGAAGTGATGGATGTGTCGGGAAACACCTCGATGGCCCGGTTTTCGATCCAGAGAGGTCAATATCCAGCTGCCGCTTCAGTTCTGTTGACAGAACGTCTTCATCCCGGCCAGTACGGTATCATAGATACAGATGAATTGCAGGTTGTGCTGAGCGATAAGGCCCTTTATGATTCGGCCCGTCTTGAAGTGCGAAAAATAGCAGGGACGCCCAACGGGAATGCATATTCTCAGGTATTTGAACTCATGCGGCCATCCATACCCGTACACGACTATTTTAACATTCGTATCAAACCTGAACGTGAGGTGCCCGTGGAGGCCATGGATCGAATGATCATCAGCAAAGTGACCAGGGGGGTACGTCAGGTGCGGAAGGCCACCCGTGAAAAAGATGGATATGTTGCGTCTTACCGTGATTTCGGAAGTTTCAGGCTGGAAGCAGATCTGATGCCACCGGCCATCTCATTTTACGGACTTCAGCAGGGAGCCCATGTCGGAAGCCGACCTTCCCTCGTGTTTTCGGCTACAGACAACAATTCCATGATTCGCAATCTGCGTGCAGAGATCGACGGCTCCTGGATCAAATGCTCCCGCAGGGGTAATACGTTCACCTATCGTTTCGATTCGAAATGTCCTCCAGGAAGACACACACTGACCGTAACCGCCGAGGATGAGGCCGGGAACAAAACAACGCGGAGTGTTGTTTTTCATAGATAAAACAAACGATCATGTTGTCTGAAGGTAGCAAAGCGCCGGCATTCAAGGGGAAAGACCAAAATGGAAACACCATTTCACTGTCTGATTTCAAGGGGAAAAAACTGGTCCTATATTTCTATCCGCAGGATGCGACACCCACCTGCACAACACAGGCCTGCAATCTGCGTGACCATCACGAAGAATTATTGGCCGCAGGAATAGATGTCGTCGGAGTCAGCCCGGATGAAGCTCAAAGTCATGTTAAATTCATCACAAAACAGAGCCTTCCATTTCCGCTGATTGCC
Source organism: Bacteroidota bacterium (assembly GCA_041167815.1). Lineage (GTDB taxonomy): Bacteria > Bacteroidota > Bacteroidia > Chitinophagales > Chitinophagaceae > Pollutibacter. Next base: position 3,243 of record JBEEMB010000014.1, read on the forward strand.
GATCCCGACCGCAAAATCATCGAGCAATTTGAGGTTTGGGGTGAAAAGCAGATGTATGGCAAAAAATACATGGGCTTGCTCCGGACCACATTCCTGATAGACGAAAAAGGCGTGATCAGAAAGATTTTCAGCAAGCCTAAAGTGAAGGAACATGCCCGCGAGATCATGGAAGCGGTGAAGGCGTTCGGATGAACCGGACAGCGGACTTGCGCCCCTGCACCCGTTCAGGTCGTCCATGCCGGATAGCGGAATTTTCTCAGAAAAAATTCATGCCGGGCCGAGCCAGGAAATCTCTCCAAACTTAAATTTTCGGATCTGTTCATCTTCCGTGATCAGATTTCCATCGGCATCCACCCCCTTGATCACTGTCTGGAAAATACTATCCAGTTGCTGCAGTCTGAACAAACGACCCCTTCCATAGAGCCGTTGCCGGTACGATTCGAGGAGGGCTTCAAACCCTTGTTCAGCAAGGGTTTGAAGCCTGAGTTGGAAGTCGGAGCAGAGTTCTCGGCCCAGGTTGATGGGGTCGAAGCTTTTACCGGTGATCTGCCGAAGGGAGACTGGATTCGGGAGTTTAGGATCAAAGACCGTTTGGTTGATATTTATTCCGAAGCCGACCACCGCGCATCGCCATTGATGGCCACGCATGATGTTTTCTATCAGCATTCCTCCGGCCTTTCGATCGCGCCAGTAGATGTCGTTGGGCCATTTGACGGACGTCTCATCCCCTGCATACCTGCTGAACATATCGCTGGCAGCGAGGGCGGCGATGCAGTTCAGCCGGAACATGTCGGCCGTTGTCCAACTTTCCGGTTCGAGGACCACGCTCATGGTGATGTTCATCCCTGCCTGGGCAGTCCACTTCCTTCCACGCTGGCCTCTGCCAGCTGTTTGCTCCAGGGCAAAGAAAACTTCTCCGGATGTGGCATTGCCACTTGTTCCTTTTTCCATCGCCAGGCGGTTGGTGCTATCCACCGAATCGATGATGTTGAATGGATTACCGATCTGTCGCATGGTGGCGGGTGTGGTTTTTATTCCCTAATTTCGTACAATAGTAAGGTAAGAACCGAGTTGTTGTATCAATAAAACATCATCCCATACGTTTGATACATTAAACAAGATTCATACGCTTTCAATTAGCCTAAAACAAACCACACCGCATTGACATCAACACCTGTTCTCCCCGAAGCGGCACCGAAACGTTTAGCAAGACTGAACCGGGGTAGCAAGATTCTCAAGGTCATCATTCAAGCCATTCAGGATAAGAAAGGAGAGCACTTGATCTCCATGGACCTTCGTAAAATTCCCGAAGCTGTCGCGGATTTCTTCATCATTTGTGAGGCAGGTTCCACCACTCAGGTGAAGGCCATCGCCGACCATGTTCGAGAATCTGTGCGTCAGGAATGCGGAGAATCATCTTTTCATGATGAGGGCTATGGCGCAAACCAGTGGGTGATTGTCGATTTTGTAAATGTGGTGGTGCACATATTCCTTCCCGAAACCAGGAAGTTTTACAGGCTGGAAGAGATGTGGAGTGATGCTGCAGCAGAATCACATGATGATGTACCTTCCCCATCTTTCGCCGCTCCGTTAAAATCCGTTCCAAGATCCACCCGGAAAAAAGACAACAAACTATAAGTTTACGTTGTACGTTAATATCCTCAACCACTCCTTCACACCCTAGGCAAAATCATATGTCACGACAAGAAAATAACAAGGGTAAGCAGCCGTCGAGATTCAAACGTCCTTCAACAGATGGAGGAGACGAATCGTCCAGGAAAGGCCCCCGTTTCAATATTTATTGGATTTATGGACTTGTGCTGGTCTTTTTGATCGGCTATCAGATCCTACAGGGTGTAACGCCGGATGCCACCGTCATTACAGACCTCAAGTTCAAGCAGGACATGTTGTCCAGGAACCACGTTGAACGTGTGGAGCCTGTTGCGAACAAGGATGTTGTTCGGGTCTACATTAAGAAAGACAGCCTTGAACTTGCCCAGTATAAGGATATGCTGAAGGAGAAGTGGTCTTTTGTAAAGAACTCAAAAGGGCCACATTTTCAGTTCCGGGTATCCAAGGTGGAGGATTATCAGCAGTCCCTGGATGACTATTTCGAAGCGAACAAGCAAGTCACGCCCGTACCTGTAGATCCTGTGGCGGATCCTGAATTTTTCGGTCCCATCATCAACTTTCTCTTCCCTCTGTTGATGTTCGGTTTGCTCTTTGTGCTGATGATGCGCAAGATGGGCGGCGGTGCCGGCGGAAGCGGTGGTCCTGGCGGAATTTTTAATATTGGAAAATCAAAGGCACAGCTGTTCGACAAGGGTACAAAAGTAAACATCACATTTTCTGATGTGGCCGGACTGGATGAGGCAAAGCAGGAAGTGATGGAGATTGTAGATTTCCTAAAGAACCCCAAAAAATACACGGCCCTGGGCGGAAAGATCCCGAAGGGTGCATTGTTGGTGGGCCCTCCCGGCACCGGCAAGACGTTGCTTGCCAAAGCCATGGCCGGCGAGGCTCAGGTCCCATTCTTCTCGATGTCAGGTTCCGACTTCGTGGAACTCTTCGTTGGCGTCGGAGCGAGCAGGGTGCGCGATCTTTTCAAACAAGCCAGGGAAAAGGCGCCCTGTATCATCTTCATCGATGAAATAGATGCCATCGGACGGGCGCGCGGAAAGAATATGATGGTCAGCAATGATGAGCGGGAGAACACACTAAACCAGCTGTTGGTTGAAATGGACGGTTTTGGAGGAGACAGTGGCATCATCATCCTGGCCGCTACCAACCGTCCTGATGTGCTCGACTCCGCGTTGCTGCGTCCTGGCCGTTTTGATCGACAGATCAGTATCGACAAGCCTGATCTCAAAGGCAGGGAGCATATTTTCCGTGTGCATCTGAAGCCGATCAAGACCTCTGACAAGCTCAATATTTTCAAGCTTGCGGAGCAGACACCGGGCTTTGCCGGAGCAGACATTGCCAATGTTTGTAATGAGGCTGCACTGATTGCCGCCCGAAAAGGCAAGGAACAGGTGGAAATGGATGATTTCCAGGATGCCATAGACAGGGTCATCGGGGGCCTTGAAAAGAAAAATAAGATCATATCTCCAGATGAGAAAAAAATCATCGCCTATCACGAAGCCGGACATGCGGTTTGTGGTTGGTT
>JBEEMB010000022.1:0-4602 GCA_041167815.1 Bacteroidota bacterium
CGGACGATTTTCGGTTACGCGTAACCGGTAGTTTTTATACCAACAGCAGTTCTGCAGGCAGTGGATTGACATTGTATAGCGGAGACCGGACCGGTTCCAACTATCAGAACGTGATGGAGAAAGTTCCTTACGGGACGGCCGTGCCTGCCTATACCGCCATGTATTCCTCTGGTCGTTTCAATCCCGGTTTCAGCAAAACAGTAAATGCATTCATGTTTAATGTATTCATGAAGTATGGCGGTTTCGAACTGTTTGGTACGTTGGAAAACGCAAAGGGGCGCAGCAAGACCGAGACCTCGAAGCGCGCATTCAACCAGACGGCAATCGAGGGTGTGTATCGTTTTGGTGCGGACGAAAAGTTGTTCATCGGGGCCAAATACAATACTGTTAAAGGTCGTCTGGCCGGAACATCATTTACTTCAGACATCACTGTAAACCGGACAGCATTTGCAGCCGGTTGGTTTGTGACCAGGAATGTGTTGGCGAAGATGGAACTCGTCAATCAGCAGTATGTTGATTTCCCGACCAGCGACCATCGTGCAGGAGGTAAGTTCAATGGCCTTGTGGTAGAAGCTGTTGTAGGCTTCTAGTTGAAGAAAAACCGATTTGAAAAGCCGGGATTTCTTACATGGAACCCGGCTTTTCTAATTAATCGCTGATCCTGTTAATCAGAGATTTTATGAAGGTGATTTTATTCATGCTGTCATTTTTCCTGTTGGGTTTCCAACCCTCTTCAGGTGTACAGACGACATGGGTGGTGGAGGCGGGTAGCAGTTTGGTGATTGATGGCAGTTCGAATGTGAATACGTTCAGCTGTGTGGTCAAAAAATATCTGAATTGCGACACGTTGCGGATGTTTCCTGAGGGACGTACACGGAGGCTTCAATTTAAGCAGTGCACGATTCATATTGATGTTGGTCAGATTGATTGCCGGCATCGTTTCATCACTTCTGATCTCCGAAAAACACTACGTTATCCGGAGGTTGAGTACATGAAAATTCACTTTATTTCTCTTGATGACCCTTTTCCTGTTACTGCATCTAAGCGTATCCGCGGAGTTGTGGACATCGAATTGGCTGGTCGGACTAAACGGATTGATCTTTGGTTTGATGTCAGTCATCAGGCCTCTGGAAGATTGTTGCATCTGTCCGGCCAGAAGGAGCTCTTGTTTTCAGATTTCAAACTTGAGCCACCTAAGAAAATGGCGGGCATGATCAAGATCAATGATGAGTTGAAGGTGAATGTGGATCTGTTTTTCCGGCGGTCGGCTTAGTCGACCATTCCTTAACATATCAATATACAAACATGAAAAAAGCGATTATTGCCGGGCTTACTGCGGGCGTTGTTCTCCTGATCCTGAGCCTTTTGTTGTTTTTCCTGCAAGTCCGGTATTTTCCGGAGTTGGCGGCGCTTTATTGGAGTGATATGTTCAGGTGGTCTGATGCGTCGACTGACTGGATGTTTTACATGCACCCCTTTGTTGTAAGTTTTGCGTTGAAATGGTTTTGGGAGCGCTATAAAGATGTCTTCTCGGGAAGTAATATCCTGAGGGCCTTTGAGGTTTCGCTGGTATATGGTGTGGTGGCCATGGTTCCTGTTTTATGGATGACTTACAGTGCCATGAATCTGAGTCTGATTATGGTGTTGACCTGGTTGGTATATGGTATTCTTCAAGCCTTTGTTGCAGGTATAATTTTTTCCTGGCTGAATCCGTAACCGGGAGTTTTGCGATTATGTCCTTGGCGGGGCATACGGATTGAACGTATGTTCCGCCTTTTCTATTTTTGCAGAAATAGCAGTTATGTCCATCAGCATATTTGTAACAGGCGGCACATTCGATAAAGAGTACAATGAGCTCACGGGGACGTTGTTCTTCAAGGATACGCATTTGATGGAAATGCTGCGGTTGGGAAGGAGTCGTTTGGATGTAAGGATCCGGACACTGATGATGATTGACAGCCTGGATATGACGGATGCTGACCGTGATCTGATTGTCGAGCAGTGTCGTCATTCGGAGGATGACAGGATTGTCATTACGCACGGGACCGATACCATGGCGGAGACTGCCCGCGTACTGGCTGGTCGTTCCATTGGAAAGACCATCGTACTCACCGGCGCCATGATTCCATATAAGTTTGGTAGTTCTGATGGTTTGTTCAATCTGGGAAGTGCGTTGGCTTTCGTTCAGACGCTATCACCCGGGGTATATGTTGCTATGAACGGACGTGTTTTCTCCTGGGATAACGTATGGAAGAATAAAAAAACCGGAGAATTCGAAGAACTCCCCGGTTTATGATTGATGGATCGGTTGGATCAGCGACCCGGATATTCGAGTAGTTTGAAGAATTGATCGAGCTGCGGAAGAATCACGATGCGTGTCCGACGGTTAGCAGCTTTACCTTCGGGTGTGGTATTGGAAGCGACCGGGAGGAACTCAGCGCGACCGGCGGCAGCCATTTTCGCGGGATCCATGCCATATTCTTTCTGAAGCATTCTTACCACTGTGGTAGCCCTTTTTGCACTCAGATCCCAGTTGTCAGCAAGGAGACCTTTGGTGAAGGGAACATCATCTGTATGTCCTTCGACCATGAATTCGATGTCGGGTTGGTTTTTCAGTACGGTAGCCACTTTTCCAAGGACTTCCTTTGCCTGGTCTGTGATGTCATAGCTGCCTGACTTGAATAGCAGTTTGTCGGAGATATCGACAAATACTACGCCTTTATCGACCTTAATATTGATGTCTTTGTCGTCCAGGTTGCCGATGGCGCCTTTGAGGTTCATGACCAATGCCATGTTGAGAGAATCCTTACGGGACATCTGCTTTTGCAGTCCTTGAATGTAATTGTCTTTGGCGCCAATATTTTCGAGCGATTTCTTGATGCTTTCCGCCTGTGAGGAAGAGATGACGGAGAGATCTTCCAGTTGTTTCAGGGCCTGGTTATTGTTCTTTTTGAGCATATTATTCTGCTCTTCGAGTGAGCCGATTCTGGACTCAAGTGCCGCCCGGTTGCGATCTATTTCTGCTTTTTCATCCCGGCAGGACTGAATTTGTGCCTGATAACCTTTGATGGAGATTTCAGCCTCATTTAGTTTTCCCTGCAGGGATTCAAATTTCTTCGTACTGACGCAGGAAAACATTGTCATGCCCATTCCCACCAATAACAGGTTACTTTTCTTGATCATGGTTTTCTCGTTGTTTGTGAAGAATCATTCCATAAAAGTGGCAATAAAGTTAAAACAAAGGCTTCAAATCCATGAGATCGTTTGTTAAACAATTCCATCCATAAATCATACAGGGTTTTACTATAAGCCAGCATATATGAGCATGCTTTCATATACTCATTATTTTTTTCCTATTTTAGGGATCAAATACATGCTGTATGAACAGACGTGACGCGCTGGGCCGGGTAGCCCTATTGTTTGGAGGCACCATTGTTGGGGGCGCTGCTTTTTTAGAGGGCTGTCGTCAACCTGATGCCAAGTCAATAGTCGGACTGAGTTTTTCCCCGGATGACATAGCTTTTCTGGATGAGGTGGCGGAAACAATCATTCCTACTACCAATACGCCGGGAGCAAAAGCTGCCAAAGTAGGGTCTTTCATGCAGGTCATGGTGACTGATTGTTACGAAGAGAAGGATCAAAAGATCTTTCTGGATGGTATGAAAACCATCGACCAGGCCTGTCAGAAAGCACATGGCCAATCTTTCATGAAGGCTACCCCCGAACAGCGTCATGCTTTATTGTCTGGCATTGATAAAGAATTGAAAGCATACAACGCCGATAAAAAGAAAGAAGATCCGACTCATTATTTCGGTCTCATGAAGCAGTTGACCCTATTGGGTTATTTCACATCAGAAATCGGGGCTACCCAGGCACTTCGTTATGTGGCGGTTCCCGGCCGTTATGAGGGGTGCATTCCTTACAAAAAGGGAGACCGGGCCTGGGCATAAGCCTCAAGTCCTGTTGCCCGACGACACGATCGAGTGCAATCCTTCCTGATCGACAGATCATCATTCATCAGTCACCATGCCAATAAATGCCATATGACGTTTGACAGAAGAAGGTTTCTACGTACAGCAGCCTGGGCAGCCTCGGGCATGACACTAACCGGCCTCGCTTGTTCTTCAGGTGGCTCCAAAAATGCCGCCAGCGATACCTCCAACACAAGCATGTCAGATGCCGCCAACGGGGTGGCATTGGCCTCTTTCGGTTTGCAGTTGTACACGCTCCGTGATGATCTGCCCAAAGACCCCAAGGGTGTCATCAAGCAGGTTGCAGGATTTGGTTACAAGGAAATCGAAGGTTACGAAGGACCTCAGGGCATGTTTTGGGACATGCCACACCAGGATTTCAAGAAGTATCTTGACGACCTGGGGTTGACAATGGTCTCTTCCCACTGTGATATCGATAAGGACTTTGAGCGCAAAGCCGCTCAGGCTTCCGAGATTGGAATGAGATATCTCATTTCTCCATGGATTGGCCCACAGAAAACCGCCGACGATTACAAGAGATTCGCCGATATCTTCAATAAGCGTGGAGAAGTGTGCAGGAAGCATGGTATTCGTTTCGCATATCATAATCACGGATACACTTTCGAATCAC
>JBEEMB010000308.1:0-6491 GCA_041167815.1 Bacteroidota bacterium
GATAGCCGACGACGGCACTCTCCACAACACCTGCATGCATGTTGATGGCATTTTCCACCTCAGCCGTGCCTATGCGGTGCCCACTCACATTTAATACATCGTCCACGCGACCGGTGATGCGATAGAATCCGTTCTCATCCCGCATGGCACCGTCGCCGGTGAAATACAGCTCCGGATAGGCGGAGAAATAGTTCTTCTGACATCGTTCATGATCGCCATAAGTGGTTCTGATCACCGAAGGCCAGGGAGATCTGATGCAAAGGTTTCCGCTGACGTTGTTCCCCTTGATCTCCTGTCCGTGTTCATCCACCAACAGTGGCTCAACCCCAGGCAGGGGCAAGGTGGCGAAGGTTGGCTTGGATGGGGTGATACCGGCCAGATTGCTGATCAAGACACCGCCTGTTTCTGTCTGCCACCAGGTATCGACAATTGGACATTTGCGCTTTCCGACATGTTCGTCGTACCACTGCCAGGCTTCCTCATTGATGGGTTCGCCCACCGTACCCAGGACGCGGAGCGAGTCAAGATGCTTACCCTGCAAGGGGCCTAAACCGAAGGCCATCAGACTGCGGATCGCTGTCGGTGCGGTGTACAGGATGTTGACCCGGAACTTGTCGACGATATCCCAGAATCGACCGGCATCCGGCCAGGTGGGGATACCCTCGAACATGAGGGAGGTGGCACCCGCACTCAGCGGACCATACACGATATAGGAATGGCCGGTGATCCAACCGATATCAGCCGTGCAAAAATGTACCTCACCCGGCTTGTACTGAAATACGTTGACAAAAGTGTAGTTGGTATAAACCATGTATCCGGCGCATGCATGTACAACGCCCTTCGGCTTGCCTGTGGAACCGGAAGTGTAAAGGATGAACAGAGGGTCTTCCGCATCCATCTCGACAGCCGGGAATGTGGGATTTCCGAGGGTTTCCACCTTGTGGATCTCATCCTCCCACCATACATCGCGCCCTTTGATCATGCTGACGGGCGTTCTTGTCCGGGTGAACACAATGGTACGCTTCACAAACGGACAGGCGATCAGGGCGTCATCAATCACACTTTTCAGCGGGATGTCTTTACCGCCACGAAAAGCGCCATCGCAGGTAACAATGAATTCAGCCTGGGCATCCTGGAGGCGATCCGCGATGCTCTGCGCGGAGAAACCGCCGAATATGACGGAATGGATGGCACCAACCCTCGCACAGGCCAATACGGCAATGGCGAGTTCGGGAATCATTCCCATGTAAATACAGACACGGTCACCTTTGCGCACGCCGTTGTTATGCAGCACATGTGCAAACTGGTTGACCTTGAAATACAATTGCTGATAAGTAAGCACCCGATGGTGCTCTTCCGGGTTATTGGGCTCCCAAATGATGGCAGGATAGTTGCCATAACGCTCCAGATGTCGATCCAGGCAGTTTTCGGTAATGTTGAGCTTCCCCCCTTCAAACCACTTCACATCCGGTTCACGAAAATTCCAGGACAGCACTTTGTCCCATTTCTTTCTCCACAAGAAATTGCCGGCCACTTCACCCCAGAAACCCTCCGGGTCTTCCACACTCTGTTTCCACGCCGACTGATACGCCTCAAAAGAATCGATCTGATAGGGATAAGACATGTTGATCGCTATAAAATTTGTTCGCCTAAGTTAAAAATTATCGGTGATGCCAACCTCGGTCTTTGCGTAAATAATTTATATTGGGTGCCGTTTCACAACCATTGCACTCAAAATCCCTTCACGACAACATGCGTTTACAGCAACAGGATCAGACAGCCAACCCGATTTGGAGAGTGATCGGTGCGTCTTCGGTTGGCACCCTGATCGAATGGTACGACTTCTACATTTTCGGCAGCCTTGCGCCCATCATCGCTGCGCAGTTCTTTCCACAGACCAACCCCACGGCGGCATTGCTCGCCACGCTGGCAACCTTTGCCGCGGGTTTCATCGTGCGGCCTTTCGGTGCGCTGGTATTTGGCAGGCTGGGCGACCTCGTCGGACGGAAATACACTTTCCTGTTGACACTGATCCTGATGGGAGGCTCCACTTTTGCCATCGGATTGGTTCCAGGGTACGAACAAATCGGGTTTGCTGCACCGATCATCGTCTTACTCCTCAGACTCATTCAGGGGTTGGCCCTCGGAGGAGAATACGGAGGGGCGGCGACCTATGTGGCAGAACATGCCCCGGATGAAAAGCGGGGTTATTATACCAGCTGGATTCAGACCACGGCTACGCTTGGACTACTCGTTTCACTGGGTGTCATCCTGGGTACCCGCAGCAACCTGGATGCCAACGCCTCCGTGTCCGTGCAGAAGTTCGAAGAATGGGGCTGGCGCATTCCTTTCCTGCTGTCGATATTGCTGGTAGGTGTTTCAGTCTATATCCGGCTCCGGATGAAGGAATCTCCGCTGTTCACGGAAATAAAAGCCACCGGGAAGATTTCGAAAAATCCTTTGCGCGAAAGTTTTGTGCATCGGGCCAACCTGAAGATGGTGCTGTTGGCGCTATTCGGGATGGTGATGGGACAGGGTGTTGTTTGGTACACCGGTCAATTCTATGCTCAGACCTTCATGGAGAATGTCTGCCGGATCGACTTCGGTAAGACACGCACCATCCTGATCTGGGCCATCGTGCTGGCCACACCGGGATTCATACTCTTCGGATGGCTGAGCGATCGCATCGGACGTAAATGGATCATGCTGCTGGGGATGTTCATCGCCATCATCTCCTACCGCCCCATCTACAAGCAAATGCTGGCCATCAGCAACACGAAAGGGATGACGGCTGATCCGGCCAAAGGTCGGGTCGACCGGACGATCCTGCCCGCAGGCAACGCTGAATACAGCCTGGTGAATGTGTCCACTGTTGCTCAGTTCGACAACGGCATCATTGAAAAGGAAGTCAGAAAGGACACCCTTTTCCAATCAGAAAAACCTACGGCAAAGGGCAAAGGAAAAACCAGCAAAACCCTTCCATCCGGACTTTACTGGCAGATGATCCTCCTGGTATTCGTTCAGATCCTGTTTGTGACCATGGTGTATGGACCGATCGCGGCTTTCCTGGTGGAACTCTTCCCCACCCGTATCCGATACACATCAATGTCGTTGCCTTATCACATTGGCAATGGTGTCTTTGGTGGACTCACACCTTTCATCGCGCTGCTGCTGACAACGATCCGTCAGGATGACCCGCTGGTAGGATTGTGGTATCCCATCGGCGTAGCAGCCGTTTGCCTCGTCATCGGGGTATTATATGTAAGCAATCGGATCGACCCTAACGTTAACGACTAAACGAAGTTTCAATGAATACGATCAAAAGACTGGCCGGTTGGATATGGATGGCCCTGGCTCCCTTCGCCGTATGGCTGCTCGCCACTACCGCCCATCAGGAAATCGCCCGGAATCCGACCGTAGATACGCGTATCCAGTGGACGGTCTTCATCCTCGTTTTCCTGCCCATCGCTTTCGGACTTCTCCTCTTCGGATGGTTCGCCTGGAAAGGGGAATATGATCATTTACCGGAAAGCTCGGCGGAGCTCCCTGAAGACTAACTTTGCATCATGTCGATCGAAGTCAGCCGCCTCGCGAAATCATACGGAACGCAACGCGCCGTGGATGACGTTTCCTTCCAGGTAGGTAAGGGAGAAATCGTGGGATTTCTGGGCCCCAATGGCGCCGGGAAATCCACTACCCTCAAAATGATCACGGGTTATCTGCAGCCGGATGCAGGTAATGTGCGCGTTTGTGGGATTGATGTGAAGACGGATTCCATGGCCGCCAGACAACGCATGGGCTATCTTCCCGAGCATAACCCGCTGTACCCCGATATGTATATCCGGGAATACCTCGACTTCATGGCATCAGTGCACAGGCTCCCCGATCGCAAAAAATCAGTGGAAGAAGCCATGGTCATCACCGGTTTGATGCCGGAGGCGGGTAAACGGATCGGACAACTCTCGAAGGGCTACCGTCAGCGGGTGGGCTTTGCCGCCGCACTCATTCACCAACCGGAAGTATTGATCCTCGATGAGCCGACTACAGGTTTCGATCCCAACCAGATCACAGAAATACGGGAAGTCATAAGACGGCTCGGCCAGGATAAAACGGTGCTCTTTTCTTCCCATATCCTGCAGGAAGTGGAGGCGCTGTGCGACAGGGTAATCATCATCCATCAGGGACACATCGTGGCAGATGACCGGCTCGAAATCCTTCAAAAAACAAGTGGACAGGGTTTGATCAGGGTGACCTTCGCCAGCGCACCCGATCCGGCGCTCATGAATGAAGTCCCTGCCGCGAGGGTCAGTGGAAGTGCCGACGGATTGCAATGGTCAATCGAAACCGATGACCCCGAAGCCGTAAGACGCCGTCTGCTTGAACTGTCTTTGTCGCATACGCTGAATATCGTTTCTTTGCACACCGAAGCCGGCAGTCTGGAGGAAGTATTCCGAAAACTCACCCGGACAAACTGATTTTAAACCCCGGACGCCAAGGTCTATATCGACAGGCGTTCCATAAATTTCCAACAAATATGAGCTACATCACAGATGTACATGCCAGACAGATCCTTGACAGCCGTGGAAATCCGACCGTTGAAGTGGACGTGATCACTGAAGATGGTGTCATCGGCAGGGCCGCCGTTCCCTCCGGTGCCTCTACCGGCAAACATGAAGCCGTGGAACTCCGCGATGGCGACAAATCCATCTACATGGGCAAAGGTGTACTCAAAGCTGTAGCCAATATCAACGATACCATCGCCGATCAGCTCATCGGCATCAATGTCAACGAGCAGACGCATATAGATCACATGTTGCTCCGCATCGATGGCACTGAGAACAAGGCGAATATGGGCGCCAATGCCACCCTCGCCGTATCCATGGCGGTAGCGCGCGCCGCTGCACAGGAAAGCGGACTCCCCCTGTTCCGATACCTCGGCGGTGTCAATGCCACCGTCATGCCCATGCCGCTGATGAATATCCTCAACGGAGGAGCACATGCCGACAATAAGATCGATTTCCAGGAATTCATGATCGTACCCATAGGTGCCACCAATTTCTCCGAAGGACTCCGCTGGGGCGTGGAAGTGTTCCACCACCTGAAGAGCGTACTCAAGAAGAAAGGCTATAGCACCAACGTAGGTGATGAAGGTGGTTTCGCCCCCGATATCCAGAGCAATGAAGAGGCCATCGAAACCGTGCTGATGGCCATCGAAGCCGCCGGCTACAAACCCGGTGAGCAGATTTCCATTGCCATGGATGCAGCCACCAGCGAAATGTTCAACGAACAGGAAAACACCTACAAATTTTACAAGAGCAGTGGAAAAATCATCAGCTCCGACGAAATGGTGGCCTATTGGACTGATTGGGTCAATAAGTATCCCATCGTTTCGATTGAAGACGGAATGGCAGAAGACGATTGGGCCGGCTGGAAAAAACTGACGGAATCCGTCGGACGCAAATGCCAACTGGTGGGTGATGACTTGTTTGTAACGAACGTAAAGCGCCTGCAGCAGGGCATCGATACCGGAGTTGCCAACAGCATACTCGTGAAAGTGAACCAGATCGGAACCGTCACTGAAACGATCAACGCAGTACAATTGGCTCAACACAACGGTTACACCACCATCATGAGCCATCGGAGTGGAGAAACCGAGGACACCACCATCGCCGACCTCGCCGTCGCCCTCAATTGCGGACAAATCAAGACCGGATCTGCTTCACGGACCGATCGTATGGCCAAGTACAACCAGCTGCTGCGCATCGAAGAACTGCTGGGCGCCGATGCCATCTACCCGAATGGCCGCATTCGCTTTGGAAAATAAGCCCAGAAAGTGAGGCAGACGCGCCTCCAGAAAGTACAGACCATATGCATCTGCTCAAAAACATACCAGGCTGGATCAGGAATAAATACCTCCTGACCAGCCTGTTTTTTTTGACCTGGATGCTTTTCTTTGATCACAACGACATATTCCTGCAGATCGCCAGGAGCCGGGAATTATCAAAGCTCAATGCCGGCAGGGATTTCTACCGCGCACAGATCGACAGTACCCGAACCATTCTTGATGGTATTCGCAACGACCCCACAAAACTCGAAACCATCGCCCGAGAACGCTACCTGATGAAACGCGACGAAGAGCAGGTGTTCGTGATTGACAAAGATTGATGCCTGGATTATTTTTACGCGACTTACAATAAACATCAAACAACATCGTTTTGTAGGGTAGAAGACACCTCTTCACAATACCTTCCCCTACGAAAACCTGGCATTCTCAGTAACCACAAAAAGACCAGGCCAACCGGCATTCACCTCACCGGAAAAATGTTGTATTATGAAGAATGATGCAGGGAAGGATGATATCCTCAGATTTATCTATGACGAAATGAGCCCGGATGAAATCGCGGAGGCCGAAACACGGCTCCAGATAGACTCCGAATTCCGCGATATGCACGATGATATCAAAGATGTGCAGGAAGAGCTTGATAAGCTGC
>JBEEMB010000019.1:0-3265 GCA_041167815.1 Bacteroidota bacterium
TGTTGCCATTCTTTGGGTCATAGATATTTCCATTGTCCCAGGTCTTTTCTTCCGTGTACTTGAAGCCCCAGATATTGACAAGTCCGAGGATCGGGCGACTGTGGTTGGCCGCTTCCGGATGATTCTTGTCGACTTTTGGCTTTCCTGTCTCCGGATCATTGGGCTCTTTCAACCATACGACCCGACCCTGGTAGTTTTCACCGGATTTGTAAATCTTCACCATGGCTGTCCCTTCGCCGGTCTTCCAGACACCCACAATGGCATCGGGATTGTCGGCATGGGTTCTGAAGGCCGTAAAGCTGAGCATGGCGGTCAAGCAGAGGAGGGTCCATGCGCTGTGCCTGAAGTAAGATTGGGCTTGCTGGAGCAAAGATGAAGACATTTTTTTCATATGTTTTCGTATTTGTGAGCGAATTTAAAAAACAAAACAACAACCAAATCATCGGATGGTTTTCGCAAGTCCCGGAAACCTTATGGCTGTTGGTTTCATCCGATCGTTTTCTCATCATTCAACCAAATGATCCTGTATCCGTTTTATAAACTTAAATGTTCACATGAATTTCAAAGCATACCTGAACCATACTGAAAGCCAGCTTTCCGGCCCACATTACTTGCCCCCGTACGACAATCCCGCATACCTGGAATACGGCCGTTTAGGCTTTTCCCGAATGAACCGATGGAACAAAACGCTGGAACTCAACGGTCTCTTGGTCGATCTTGTCAGAAAGATTGATCGCCCGCAAACATGGATCGTCATCACCGAACCCTGGTGTGGGGACGCGGCACCCATGTTGCCGTTCATCGCCCGACTGGCCGGAGAGAACTTGCTTGTACATCTGGACATACAACTGCGAGATCAGCCTCCATTCCTGATCGAAAACTATCTGACCAACGGGGGGAAATCCATCCCGAAACTGATTGTTCGGGATGCCGCTGGGCAGGATTTGTTCACCTGGGGTCCACGTCCCACGTCTGCGCGTCTGCTGGTGGAACGGCTGAACAAAGAAGGGGCGGATAAATCTACTGTTATCCTTGCTCTGCAGAACTGGTATAACGCAGATAGAGGTCAGGAAATGCAGCTCGAATGGCTAAGATTGTTCACCGATCTTAAGTATGCGGAGTGATAAACTAAAAATGACTATAAGACGCATCTTATATTCATTTTAACCTCAGGATTGGCTGATGTTCAACTCGATTTTCATTCGTTTGGATAAAATATCAACGCACTGTCGTTGATCCTGAACGAGCCTCCCCCGAGCAGCCTGTATATTTCCGAGGCGGCATAGATCACCGGACCATAACCATGTGCCGCGAATTTGCTGACCGGCCGGTGATAGTAGAATGCCGGATCAAAGGCCATACCCGTGCCCACACATGTACCCTCAACCTGACCCAGTTCGTTGACTTTCGTGGATACCGCATTCCAACCAAGTGCCGCCGCCGGAGCATAGGCCAGTTTGTCGAGCCATCCTTCGTTGCATCCCCTGGCGATGCAGTATGTATAAATTGCAGTTGCGGATGTTTCGAGGTACGAATCAGTCCGGTCCAGCAACTGATGCCAGAAGCCCGTTCCATCCTGGTATCTCACCAAACCTTCCACATGCTTGCGATAAAGATTCAGCAGATTATTTCTCTTGGGATGATCCGCAGGTATCGCATCCAGCATCTCGGTCATTGTCAACAGCGCCCAGCCATTTGCCCGTGCCCAGTGAAAGGCCGGATGCGTTTCCATCCCTTGCACCCATCCATGCATAAACAACCCCTTGGAGGGTACGAACATTTTTTTCGCGTAAGATTCGAGCTGCCAGAGACCATCATCAAAGTAGGAGGGGGTACCGGTCAGCTTTCCCATTTGCACCAATGCAGGAACGGCCATGTAGAGATCGTCGAGCCATAGCGTGTTCTTGATCGGACGATTCCGGGCAATGGTCTTGTCGGGAAATCGGAACTCCCGGTTAGCGATGTAGTCGAGATAGAAGTCGATCTGAGGGCGAAGGCCTTGTCCATACCCCTCCATATGCGACTTTATCATTGAAGCAGCGACCGCCCCGCCGTCGTCCAGTGCGTGTGGTGCCACCGGTTGTTTCAATGGGAATTCATCATTCAATGTCAGCTTTCCGGTTTTCAGCAAATCGCGGAATGACGGAGCCCACCGGGCGATGAATTCGTGTCTTTCCTTAACGTATTTAATGTACGCACTGTCGCCCGTTTGTTTAAAAGCATTGATCAAGGCACTGTACACGACACCCCACTCATAACTGGTGATCCTGAACACCCCCTTTTTAAGCATGGCATCACTGGTGATATCCCCGGGATCCGCGATAGCGCTTCCTGTGGATTTTCGCACCAGTGCTGCCGGCGTTGATTCCCCAATGTATCGAAATACCCTGTCCAGCGTCTGCTTGACCGCCACCTGCTCCGGGGCTTTATAGGGTGTCGGATAATTTGCCGGAAGCAGATGAAGCGGGGTGTTGACATCATCCTTTTCCTGTCCCGATGCTTCGGATAAAAGGAATATCACCAGCAGGGGAAGCATAATTTTCTTCATGGCCATGATTCGTTCAGGCAATCCTATCAATGTTCATGCAGGATGCCATCATGAACTGTCTGATGACAATGAGCGGAATCGATTGCGTAAAAAAAACACATAATTTAATTTGTTGAGGTACTTATACTATAATTTAACCCCCGTTTTCAAATCCAGATTGCCATCAGAAAAAAAATTGACATGAACCAAAAAACAAGCCGCTCGCTGCGATGGGTCATTGTCGCTATGTTCTCCTGCCTGATCATGCAGACAACATGGGCGCAGAATGTCCAAAGCAGAAAATTGGAAGGTGTAGTCACCAATGAACAAAAAGAACCCGTGCAAGGCGCCGTAGTGGAAGAAAAGCAGTCCGGCACTTCGGTACTGACAGACGCTTCCGGTAAATTCAGCATCTCCGTGAAAGAAAAGGGAACCCTGAGTATTTCTTTCACCGGTTACCTTACACAGGCCGTTGCGTACACAGCATCAAGTGCCTCAATATCCGTGGTCCTGGCCATCGATACCAAGGGTATGGAAGAGGTGGTGGTCGTGGGATACAACACGGTCAAAAGAAAGGACGTGACCGGTGCCGTTGCAGGTATCAATTCCAAAGACATCAAATCCCGACCCGTAACAAATGCCGTGCAGGCCATGCAGGGCAAGGTGGCCGGTGTGGACATCTCCTCCAACGAGCGCCCGGGTACCGTTGGATCCATCAATATCAGGGGCGTTCGCTCG
>JBEEMB010000135.1:0-4469 GCA_041167815.1 Bacteroidota bacterium
TGATTTTTTCAATGGTTACAGGAGCCTCTGGGCAGATGGCCGCGCTTACCGATATATGAAACTGCGCAATGGATCGCTGAAACACTTTGTCCCCGATCATTACCAGCTGGGTTACCTCCTAGTTGCAGCTGGACGAGAACAATTTGGTGCTGATATCTGGTCCAAAGTGACAGCGGATGCGGCAGCATTCCGCCCATTGATCTATCCATTTCAGGGGGCGTTTAAAAAGCATACTGGTCAGTCTTTCAAGACATTTACGGCTAAGGTTTTGTCCAATCAAATGAATCTTCCGGTTACAACCGATCAATCATTGAAGCCAACTTCCCAATGGCTAACGGTCACGCATAAACGAAGTGTGGCAGACCATCAGTTCCCGGTCTACATCGGAAAAGACTCAATGCTGTTGATACGCAGGGCTTATGATGAAATTCCTCATTGGTATCTTCTGCACCAGGGCCAGATGGAGAAACGATGGATGAAAGACATAGGTATTGATGATTATTTCTCCTATGGGAATGGCCGTATCGTTTACTCGGCTTACCACCCGCACACCAGGTGGTCATGGCAGGAATATAATGAGATCATGATGCTGGATGTCGTTTCAGGAAACAGACGAACATTGACAAATGGTGGAAGATATTTTTCTCCAGGAATCTCCGCAGATGGATCCCTAATCGCTGCCGTGTATGTTGATGAAACCGGACAATCCACGATACATCTATTGGATGCGGAGGATGGACGGCATCTATCAGCGCTACCCAATCCAGAAGGATATTTCCATACCTATCCGGTATTCGGAAGAAACAATGATGAATTATTGGCTGCAGTAAGGGATCGTAGTGGCAGAATGGCCTTGGTCGCCTGGAATCTCAGGGATCAATCCAGTCAAATTCTGCTGCCGTTTGCTCACCGCCCGATTGCGTTTCCGAACGTCAAAGATGGATATCTGTCATTCACATCATCATACGAGGGCTTCGATCGCTTATTCTTGTTGCATTTGAATGATGGGACATTGCAACTGGCTTCTCAATTGCCGCCAGCCATACGCGGCGCAGCCATCGACACCACATCCCGAAATATTTCATACGCCACTTTCTCTTCGGATGGATATCGTATTGGAAGACAGTCCCTGGATAATCCCAGTAAAAAAATGAGCCTAGATGAATGGGTGAACACGCCGCTAACACTCGTATTTCCGATCAATAACAGCATCACTGCTCAGGTGCTTCATCAACGTGACACTTCATATAAGTATGCCCCCAAAAAATATGGACAGACCCATCGACCGTTGAACATACATAGTTGGCGTGTAGGTTTTGAACAACCTGAATGGTCGTTTGACCTCTACGGAGAAAATGTGTTGAATACCATTAGAACCGGGGCTTTTTATAAATATAATATCAACGAGGGCTTTCATAAAGTCGGAGCGGATGCACTCGTTGCCATCCTGTATCCCTGGATGCGAACCGGTTTTTCGGTTACGCGTGACCGTAATTTTCAATTGTTGGAACCTGGCTCTTCTCAACCACAATCCATCCGCTGGGATGAGTGGTCATTCTACAGTGGATTGACCATCCCATTGAATCTGACCAAGGGACGGAACTTCAAATATTTGAACCTGTCTACAGGATATCAGCATCAGGGCATTTCGTACCGGGAGACCAACGCAGTGAAACTCAATGATCGGACCATCAACCATCTGAATGCATCCGTCAATTGGACGATGCAGACACCCATGGCCCGGCAGCAGATCTTCCCAAAGTGGGCGCATAGCATTTACCTCTCTCAACGGACAGGCATCAGTGGTTTGGCGGCCAACCAATTCCTGGGCATTGCTTCTTTGTATTTGCCAGGAGCTACTCCCCGTCACAGTCTGGTACTGAATGGTGCCATTCAGCGCAGGGATACCCTTCGCCAATACATCTTCTCGAATGGATTTCCACTGTCGAGAGGTTATCCGGGGATCGATTATCCGCACATGTGGAAAGCAGGATTAAACTATCATTTCACAATGGCTTATCCCGATATCGGCTTGCTTCAGGTGGCTTATCTCCTAAGGGTGAGGGGCAATTTGTTTTATGACCACACCTGGGTAAAAAGTCTTCGCCAGCAGCGGGTATGGGCACTCCGATCTGTGGGCGCTGAATTACACCTGGATACAAAGTGGTGGAACCAATTGCCGGTGAGTATTGGACTCCGATATTCGAGACTGTTGGATACGGAGTTGTACGCACAGAAACCATCCGCCAACAGGTGGGAATTCATAATGCCGATTGACCTTGTTCCCGGTGGGCCGGCCTCGCAAAAACACGCTGGATTTTGATCGTAGGTAAATGTCAGAATGTGAAGCCTGCCTGAATGGATATGCGGCCGAACAAATATGAAATTTCACGGAGGGCAGTTACAGAGGACGTTCCGTTCCATACCTGTTCGGTGTAACTTTGCTCCATTGTTTTTAAACTGTGGCCTGCGCGAACGAACATGCCATGCCCTTTTTTACCCTTGAAACCATATCCCAAGCCAAGGTCTGTCCAGAATCCTCCACTGAACTGGCTCGGTTGTGCCATGGATCCCCAGCCCCAGCCTTGTCTGTACATTCGTTGATCTTCCGTCGGCCAGGGGATATTCAGGCCACTCGACCCATAGAAAAAAAGACCTCTATGCTGCTTCCCGGCGTAACGTTGAATGTCCACGAATACGGGTACCGATCTGAAATAATAATGATCGATCCCACTCCCCAAACCAAGTGTCCAGCGATCTTTCCACTGATATCTAATGTTGCCTGTTACAGCAGAACCCGTGCGCGTATTACCATTCAGCAATGTGGCAGCCGCTGAGATATGCCATTTGCCTTTCAAATTCCCTTGTTGAGCAAAAGAAAAGGTTGGTAAAATAAACATAACTGTTACGGTCAACAAACGATTCATTTCGGCTGATTTAGTGTGATCTTTCCCGCAATGAATGCCTGGCCGGGGTTTGAATAATTGATCAGGTGAAGTCCGTCTTTTGCCGTGAGTATGGCTATGCCTTTCCAGGCAATCACATCGAATGCTTCCATCCCTGTTATGGTTTTCACCGGCTTGATATCTGTGGGCTTCGACGCATCCAGAATCTTCAGTCCATCCTTCCCATCGCAGATGAATAGCAGGTTTCCATCCTTGCCCAGGCCGGCCGGTTCCGTGAAGGTGTAAGTCTTCAACAATTTTGGCGACGACAAGTTGTTGATATCCAATACATCGAGCTGGTTCAGAAAACCTGCACAACGATTATTGCTGCGAAGGGTAACATAGGCGTGTGTGTCATCCGCTACTACCGGGTCGCATGCCCTGGCATGGGTAAATTGCCCCAGCTTTTTGGGATTGTCCAAATCCGTAATGTCATATATGAACATGCCGGTCTGTGAGCCTATGAACAATCGATCCTTGTATGGAAAAATAGTTTCAATATCACCCTGGCTGAAATTCACTGTTTTGACATAGAAAGGCAATGATGGAACCGATGTATTGAACACCTTCATGTCGCTCCAACTGATCGTGTATAAACGGTCGTCTTTAAGTCCAAAACGAGCCATGGATCCCCCGATACCATTGGTAGTGGATTTCATGGCTGAAGCCATGGAACTGAATGCCCTCATATCTGATCCGATCCAGAAAACGTCTCTACTCATCTGTGGAATATCGCTGTTCGTTAAAACCAGCGCGGTATCAACCTTTTCCCATTCTGTGATCACCAGGCTGGTATCTGAAACAAATCCGTTGCTATATCTGCGATGTGGGAAAACACCCTGGATGAACTGTTTTACCTGTGCTTTTCTTGGATCAGTGATGTCGATGGTAACCAGATCGGTGTAACAGTCGGCATACAAATAATTGCCTCGAACGGCCATATCCATGCATCCGGGAATGCGCAGAAATGAAATGTTTACGGGTTTCGCTGGATCTGATATATCTATGATATGTATTCCTTTGTCGACCTCATTCAAGAACACGAAATTGTTCAGCAAAAAGATTTTCCCAGGCGTGGAAATTGTCATTGGTGCGGTACTCTGTGCGGCAGCCCTTACCTCAGCCCGTGTCTTGTAAACAGGACGAAAGAAGGTGTATTTTTCGGTGGCTTGATCCTTCAAACATGAAACCGGGATAAATGATATAGCGGCGAATACAAGAATTAGGGCTGATCTTATTGGGCTCATGCTTCTCCTTTTGTTGTTTTGACAATCACAAAATTCAAATAGTTGCATGGCCAATCCAAAAAAACCTCGAAGTATTATTAGGTTATTTAAAAGCAGGTAAACGCATCCAATCATGGTATATCGCTGATATGCGGGTGAAAACCGATGTTTGATATGACATGCCGAGTAATTGGATGGCATATCACTAATAAGGCTGAGTCGGATAAAATTCTACTTCATTTTATCCTCCATTTGCTTAATTTAATCAATGATATTTGGCATCATACTTGAAAAACTT
>JBEEMB010000176.1:0-4795 GCA_041167815.1 Bacteroidota bacterium
AAACTTAGGATGCCTATTGACCGAAATCAGTCATTCTTCCATCGATCTTCATTAAGTTCGGGGTATGATGAATCGCAAGCAATTTCTGAGCAGCAGTTTGTTGGCCGGAGCGTCTATGGCCATGCCGGAATGGGTAACTGCCCGTCAGGCCAATGATAAACTTCGACTGGCATTGATAGGAGTGGGGCTGCGTGGGCAGGTGCATCTGCGCCAGCTTCTGCGGCGCAAGGATGTGGAGATCGTGGCCATCTGCGATATTGATGAAAAAATGTTGACCCGTACCCGCGAGACCCTGGCCAAATCTGGCCGGCAAAAGCCGGTGGAATATACCTCCGGTCCTGAAGCCTGGCGGGATCTGTTGGTGCGCGAAAAACCTGATGCGGTGGTCATCTCCACGCCATGGGAGTGGCATACACCCATGATACTGGGTTCTTTGGAGGCGGGCGTGAAATATGTTGGTACGGAAGTGGTGTTGGGCATCACCCTGGCAGATCACTGGAAGGTGGTACGTGCTGCGGAACGATTCGGCGGGCAGGTCATGATGTTGGAGAATGTCTGCTACCGCCGCGATGTGATGGCCGTATTGAACATGGTGCGTCAGGGTATCTTTGGCGAGCTGGTCCATTTGCAGGGCGGTTATCAGCATGATCTTCGTCCGGTGAAGTTCAACGATGGGAAAGCAGTTCGCGGGCCCGGTGTTGAATTCGGGGAGAAAGCCTTTTCTGAAGCGCGGTGGCGCACGCAACATTCCGTCGATCGCAACGGAGATCTCTATCCCACGCATGGTTTGGGGCCGATCGCACACTGGATCAATATCAACCGGGGCAATCGTTTCACGAAACTTTCTGCTGTCGCCTCGAAATCCCGCGGACTGCACGACTGGATCGTGCAGAAAGGAGGAGCCAACCACCCGAATGCCGGGGTGACGTTCAAACTGGGCGATATCGTGACGACGCAGATCGAATGTGCCAACGGGGAGACGATCCTCTTGCAGCACGACACCAATCTGCCCCGTCCATATTCCCTGGGATTCAGGGTGCAGGGGACTCGTGGCTTGTGGATGGATGTCAACAAAGGCGTGTATATTGAGGGACAGTCTAAGGTTCACGACCAATGGGACGATCAGGCTGCTTGGTTTGACCGTTACGATCATCCCTTATGGAAACGCTGGGCCTCGGAGGCTTCCGGCGCCGGGCATGGTGGGATGGATTTTTTTGTGATGCATGCCTTTGTGGAGGCGGCGAAACGAGGTGTCGCCACGCCGATGGATGTGTATGATGCGGCGGCCTGGAGCTCGGTGACCCCTTTGAGCGAGGCTTCCATCCGAAAGGGAGGGCGTCCGGTGGATTTCCCGGATTTCACACGCGGGGCATGGAAGGACCGCAAGCCGGTGTTTGCATTGGAGGATACTTACTGATGCCGGAGATTGCGAGGTGCGGTACCCGTCGGCCTCCTATCTTTACATACTGAAAAAGATCAACAGGGTTGAACCGATCCTCAGATATCGACTTGCGCAGATGGCCGGAACGACTGGCAGCGGATGATGCCGAAGCATTCAACGCGCTCTATACGCATTTCTGGGAGCGGTTGTTTGCCATCGCCTATCACCGGCTGGAGGATCGGGCGGAAGCGGAGGATGTGGTGCATGATGTATTCATCTCATTATGGACACATCGCCAGCGGCAGGAAATCATTGACATCGACAAATACCTCGCCGTTGCTGTGAAATATGCCGTGTTAGCGCGGATTCGAAACAGGAGGAAACGTTCCGTTCTGTTACAGGGATCGATATTTTCATCGAACACGACCAACGATCAACAAGACCGACTCGATCAGAAACTATTATTGGAGCGACTGGCCGGGGAGGTAGAACGTCTGCCGGATCGTTGTCGTTTGATCTTCAAATACAGCCGGGAGCAAGGGATGCCCGTGCGCGACATTGCGGAAGTGCTGCACATTTCTCCAAGAACGGTGGAACATCAATTGTCCAAGGCACTGCGTCGGCTCCGTTTTGCCATGCGCAGTTTTTTGACTTTCATTTTGTAGTTTTTTTTATCGGGCATAGGTGTACCATCCCGGTTGGGATACATTCACTTGCCACTATGTCCATTCCATCACATATTCAACGGATCGTCGACAGGCATTTGTCCGGAACGGCTACGCCCGAAGAGCTGGCTGTGTTGGACGAATGGTATCGATCTTTCGACGACCGGTTTGTTGAAGTCCCTTCGGCCATGGACGATCGTCCGGAGCTGCTGGAGGAGCGGATGCGCGTCCGTTTGGAACAGGCATTGGCGGGATTGGATGCCGTTCCGATCAAATCCACAAGATTTCACTTTGTGCGGATAGCAGCGGCGCTGTTGTTGCTGGTTGGACTGGGTGCGGGTATTCAATTCATCTGGTTCAATCCGACGGTCAAGCCGGTGACGGCACCGGTTTCAACATCAGCGGATCGTCCGTTGACGCCGGGATCCGACCGTGCCTGGCTGCGTTTGGCAGATGGTTCGTTGGTGTATCTCGACAGCACGGCTCCGGGTCTGCTCGCCCGTCAGGCGGGCATGCGCCTGGAGAAAAGGGATGACGGAAGCATCGTTTATCAATCAGTGTCCGGTGCATCCGTGCCTGCCGATACATTGTTATATAACGAGATCCGGACGCCCCGTGGCGGCCAGTATCAGGTTGTGTTGTCGGATGGCACACATGTGTGGCTGAATGCGGAAACCACCCTTCGTTTTCCGGTGGCTTTCAAGGGTACAGAACGTAAGGTAAATCTCTCGGGAGAGGCATATTTTGAGGTTGCTAAAGAACTGCGCAGGCCTTTTCGGGTGCTTACAACGGGCAGTGCGGTAGAGGTGCTTGGCACTCAATTCAATGTCAACGCGTATGGGGATGAGGCCTCGGTACGTACCACCCTTTTGGAGGGCCGGGTGGGTGTAAGTTCAGCGGTTGCTGGATCAGATGGCGGTTTGCGTGTGTTGACGCCAGGCCAGCAGGCGTCGGTGAAGCATGACGGATCGGTGGAAGTCGATGACCGTGCGGATACGGAAGAGGCGATCGCCTGGAAGAATGGCCGCTTTCATTTCAATAGTGCAGATATTCGATCCATCATGCGGCAGATTGCCCGTTGGTATGATGCGGAGGTCATTTTCGAGGGTAACCCGGCGCTTCATTTCACCGGTCAAATTACCCGTCGGGATGATGTCTCCCGTGTCCTGCAGATGATGGAGATGACAGGTGAAGTGCGTTTTCGGATTGAAGGACGTCGGATTTATGTCAAAAAATAATATACAAAAAAAGTGTGATATAAACTAATAAATCGATCACTACATGTATCCATCACCATCTCCAGGCCTAAGAATGTCCGGGCCATCCAAAGACAAGCGGCACGTAAGGGTCATGAAACTCACGGCTTTGCTCCTGCTCGCCACCTGTTTGCAGGTGGGTGCTACGGGTTATGCCCAAAAGGTTTCACTGCGGGCAAAGGAAATCTCCATGGAGCAGCTGTTTGGTCAGCTGCGTCGTCAGACGGGCTTTCAGTTCCTGTATGCCGATGAGGCGTTGAAAACGGCGCGTCCGGTATCTGTTTCCGTCCGGAATGCAGATCTGTCAGAGGTATTGGCGGATTGTTTTCGCGACCAGCCGCTTACGTATACGATTTCTGACCGTACGATCATAGTAAAGCGGCGCCAGGCAATCCCTACGACAGAAGTTGTGACGTCCGTCGTAGAGGAGGTTGAAAAGATCGCCATTGATGTGCGGGGTACAGTGACCGATCCTGCCGGTCAGCCATTGTCCGGCGTGTCGATCACTGTGAAGGGCTCCGCCCAGGGAACGACCTCGGATGCTTCCGGGGCGTATCGTCTGTCGGTACCGGATGATGCCATCCTGGTATTTTCCTATGTCGGATATGTTACGGTGGAGCAGCGGGTGCAGGGCCGGTCGATCATTGACTTATCGCTGGCACCTTCTCAGCGAAAGATCGATGAGGTTGTGGTTGTGGGTTTTGGTACGCAGCGGCGCAGGGATCTCACCGGTTCCGTCAGTTCTGTGAAGGGTGAGGAGATCGAAGGCATGCCTGCCACCAACCCCATCGCTTCTCTGCAGGGTAAGGTTCCGGGGTTGACGGTCTCCAACACCGGACGTGCCGGAGCGGCACCTGTGGTGCGCATCCGCGGTGTCAATAGCACCAACAGTGCCAGTCCGGTATTTGTCGTGGATGGCATCCTGCATGATAACATCGACTTCCTGAATCCGGCGGATATCGAGTCGATCGATGTACTCCGTGATCCTTCTTCCATCGCCATCTATGGTTTGCGTGGTGCGAACGGTGTGATCGCCATCACTTCCAAGAAAGCTGCCAGGGGGCAGACCCGGATCAATCTGCAGACATCATACGGCGTGCAGACGGTACAGGACCGCATTGCGCTGACGGATGCCGCGGGTTTCCGGAAATTGTATAATGCCCAGCTGGCCAATCTGGGTGCTCCGGCCTTTGACTACACGAACTATACCGCCAATACGAACTGGCAGGACCTGGTGCTGCAGGATGCCGGATTTTCCAACAATAATCTGAGCATTTCTAACAGCGGGGAGAAATCCACCACCTATATCAATCTGGGCTATACGGATCAGGAAGGGGTGTTGAAGAACGACCGTTTTCAGCGTTATCTGCTCCGCCTGAACCAGGAGATCCGGTTCAATCAACATATCAAGGTGGGTGCGGATATCACAGGATATCATTCCCGCAGCAATCCTCCGGCAGCGTCGATCACAAACGGTCTCTGGGCAGCGCCCA
>JBEEMB010000246.1:0-10276 GCA_041167815.1 Bacteroidota bacterium
ATCCGCATAATATCGCTGCCGTACTGCGGACTTGCGATGCGGTCGGGATTGTGGAAGCTTTTGCCATTACAGACCGTATACCTCATCGTAAGGCTTGGGGATTCAGGAGCTCCCGAAGTGCCAGCAAATGGGTAAAGCTGCATTATTTTGAAGACAGGGTAAGTTGTCTGACCCGGGTACGTGCACGATACAACCGGATACTTGGTGCAGCCATCGGCCAGGAGATAGCATCCATCTATTATACCACTTTCATCGAATCAACGGCCCTCGTTTTCGGTAATGAAAAATATGGCCTAAGCACTGAAATGATGGAAGCATGCGATGGGTTCTTTTATATTCCCCAACACGGGATGATCCATTCCCTCAATATATCTGTGGCTTGTGCGGTGACGCTATACGAAGCCATGCGTCAGCGGTCGGAAGCGGGGTTGTACGATCGCCCTGCGCTGAATGATTCGGATAGAAAGGAAATCTTCCAGGATTGGTCTTTGAACCAGGATGATTATACTCAGATGCCAGGCGATCAGGATCTCACCTGAATGTTTTCCTCCGTCTTCAACCCCTGTGAAGCAGGTAGCTCGATCGATCTTGGAATGCGATTCTTATCGAAGGGATGACTGGTCAATAGAAAATGTACTGATTCAGCCAGGATCTGCATCCTGAGTGCATTGAATTGCTCCATTTGCATGGCTGGCAAACGAAGTAAATAGCCCTGACTGCCTACTTTCATATCGAATTCAGGATTCAGCGCATTGAACAGACTGATATCCATCGCGAGGTTCTTGGCAATGATGACACTGTGGAACTTACCACTTACCATGATGGTTTTTGTACCTGCCAACCCCGCACTGTCAATCTGTTGTTTGGCTTCTGCCATGTACCCTGCCCTGATAGACTCGGGCGTCAGCACTTCATCCATCACATGCCTGACGGCCATGAATTTTTTAACATGGTTTCTGGTCTCGAGCGGAAGCATATACTGGAGTTTCCAGAAGTCTTTGGTATTGCCACGCCTCATGGCTGATAACACTTTTCCGGGTCCGGCATTGTAAGCGGCGATAACCAGCATCCAATCCCCAAATTCGTTGTACAGTCTATCGAGCATACGTGCCGCAGCATGTGTGCTTTTAAAGAGGTCATGGCGCTCATCCGTCGAACCTCCAACACGCAAACCCATTGCCCTGGCTGTCTCCGGCATGAACTGCCATGGACCGGTAGCCCCTTTCCTCGAAATCGCACCCGATCTAAGATCTGATTCGATGATGCAGAGGTATTTCATCTCTGAAGGAATGCCATACTCAGCCAATACACGTTCAATGAGCCTGAAATGAGGCATCCACTCTTCCCGCTTTTTTTCAAGTCGTGATAAATGATTGGATTGGAACTGGTGAATATAACCTACAACCAATGGATGTTGATCGTTATGCGCCAAGTATGGTCTGGATGCCAGTATAGCAGCAGTATTGGATGTCTCTTCCACCACCGGAGAGATGGTTAAGGCATTGGAGCCGGATGATAATGCGAGGATGGAACCCACTTCTGGCATTGAATCCTGAGAG
Organism: Bacteroidota bacterium; assembly: GCA_041167815.1. Taxonomy (GTDB): domain Bacteria; phylum Bacteroidota; class Bacteroidia; order Chitinophagales; family Chitinophagaceae; genus Pollutibacter. Next base: position 1,560 of record JBEEMB010000246.1, read on the forward strand.
CGGTCCTCCAATGCCTGTGTGGATGAAGAGAAGATGATAAAGGCAAAGAGCCAGCCTGTGATGGTCAGGTTTTTGTTCATTGATGCTTTTTTAGTGCGAAACAGCACATCGGCTGTCCCGCGCTGGACCCATTCACACACGGTACGGTAATCGCCTCCGTCTAATCGGAGTGTCGTTTAAAGAGCTGCAGAAGAGCGGACTCTCCATGCCTGTCTGTCAGACCCTGTATACCAAATGGCATGCCATTCGAATGTTTTCCAATCGGAAAACTTATCCCCGGAATGCCTGCCAGATTGGCATAAACTGTGAATATGTCGGCCAGAAACATGGATATGGCGTCGTCGCTTTTTGCGCCGAAATGAAATGCAGTGAAGGGGGAGGTTGGTAGCAACAGGATATCGTGATGTTTGAAAATTTCACCAGTTTGATCGACAATGCGCCTTCTGGCCTGTTGAGCCTTGGTGAAATATGCATCAAAATATCCGGTGCTTAGGACGAACGTGCCGAGCATGATCCTGCGCTTGACTTCTTTCCCGAAGCCTTCCGACCTCGACAAAGCGTAGATGTCCTCCAGTCGGGTAGCTGTGTTGGACGTGCGGTGTCCATATCTGATACCGTCATAGCGTGACAGGTTTGACGATGCCTCGGCAGTCGTCAGAACATAATATGTCGGCACTATGTGGTCTAGGAAGTCGAGTTTGACGGATTGAACCGCATGCCCATCCTGTTTCAGTTTATCCAGGAATAGTCGTATACCTGCGGCGATTTCAGGATCCACGGAAGGATGGTCAAGTGCTTCGTTGCTGTAAGCAATGCGAAAATGGCGCCCTGTCTTGATTTCTTCAGTGTATGCCGGGACCTGCATGGTACTCGCCGTGGCATCCATTCCATCGGCGCCTGCCATGACCTCCAAACAAAGGGCGAGGTCATCGATCGATGTACCCAATATGCCAATCTGATCGAAGGAAGATGCATAAGCGATGAGTCCGTGTCTGGAAATCCGCCCATATCCGGGCTTCAATCCAATAATTCCGCAAAAATCTGCGGGCTGTCTGACGGATCCACCGGTATCGCTGCCCAGGCTTACCATACAAAGACCTGCGGCCACGGCGGCAGCTGATCCACCCGATGAGCCACCGGGTACCCGGCTTTCATCCCGCGGATTAAGCACTTTCCCGTAAGAAGAGTTTTCATTGGAGGATCCCATCCCGAATTCATCGCAGTTGAGTCGGCCGATAATGATGGCATCCTCTGCCAACAACCGAACGACTGCGGTGGCAGAATACAGCGATTTGAAACCGGATAGGATGGCAGAGCCTGCCGTAACGGCATGCCCCTGGTGACAGATGACATCCTTGAGTCCGATGATCACACCGAACAGCCGACCCAACGGTTGCCCATTCTTCAGCTTCTCATCTACCAAACGGGCATGCGCGCGGGCCTCCTCATGATATACTTCAATGAAGGCGTTCAGCCTCGATGTGTGTTCGATCTCAGAAAGATAGTGATCAACCACATCGATGCACGACATCGACCCGGCCTTTAAATCAGCCTGGTATGAATCTATGGAACGATGAACGTACAATAGTTGTCGGGGATAGGTGAATGGAAAACGGAGGGATTACTTGTTTTCCTTTTCCCGCATACCTTCTTCGATCTCGTTCTTTACGTTGGTCTTAGCATCGTTGAATTCACGGATACCTTTACCAAGGCCACGCATGAATTCGGGGATCTTGCGGCCACCGAAAAGAATCAGAACGGCGAGAACGATCAGGATCCATTCTGTGCCGCCCGGCATGGAGATCAGAAATATGGAGTTGGCTGCCATGGTCATTTGTTTTGTGTTACGATACAAAGGTAGGAAAAATCACCCCACGAAGGTAGTAGGTGACTACAATAAAAAAAGCGGGCAAGTAGCCCGCTTCCAATATGTTGCTTAGTGGATTGATTATCTGACACGCTTTTCCTTGATCCTTGCGCTCTTGCCACTGCGACTGCGCAGGAAATAGAGCTTCGCGCGACGAACCTTACCAACCTTGTTGAGGGTAACTGATTCGATGTGGGGGGAAGTCACAGGGAAGGTACGCTCAACACCGATGCCATCGGAGATTTTACGTACGGTGAAGGTGGCTGTTGCTCCATCACCCTGACGCTTGATAACGTCACCCTTGAAGCTCTGGATGCGCTCCTTGTTGCCTTCAACGATCTTGTAATTCACTGTCACGTTGTCTCCGGCCTTGAATTTGGGGAGGGAGGACTTAGCAGACAGCTGCTCGTGTACAAAGGCTATAGCGGCGTTCATAAACTTAATTTTAGGACGGCAAAGGTATGCCTTTTAGTTATTAGTGCAAAGATTTTTTATAATTGGCGTTCGATCCATCAACGGGCGATGTTGACGGAGCGTTTTTCGCGAATGACCGTTACCTTGATCTGACCGGGATACGTCATCTCGTTCTGTATCTTGTTGGCCATGTCAAAACTCAGTTTCTCGCTGTCGGTGTCGTTCATTTTGTCGGCCTCCACGATCACACGCAGCTCACGGCCGGCCTGAATGGCGTAAGCCTTTTCCACACCGCCGTATCCCATTGCAAGGTTCTCAAGATCCTTGATCCGCTGGATGTATTGCTGCATGATTTCACGACGCGCGCCAGGTCTTGCGCCGCTGATGGCATCGCAGGCCTGGATGATGGGAGAGATCACGAACTGCATCTCCATCTCATCGTGGTGTGCAGCGATGGCATTGACGACCGCAGGGTTTTCACCGTATTTCTCTGCCAGCTTACCACCAAGCAGGGCATGGCTCAATTCAGTTTCTTCATCAGGTACTTTACCGATATCGTGCAGCAGGCCCGCTCTTTTGGCAAGTTTGGGATTGAGTCCCAGTTCCGCCGCCATGATGCCGCAGAGGTTTGCCACTTCACGACTATGCATCAGCAGGTTTTGTCCATACGAAGAGCGGAAACGCATCTTGCCGACTACCCTGACCAGTTCCTTGTGCAACCCGTGGATACCCAATTCAATGATGGTCCGTTCGCCAATCTCCATGACCTGCTCTTCGATCTGACGACGCGTTTTTTCAACGACCTCCTCGATGCGTGCCGGGTGAATCCTGCCGTCGGCCACCAATCGCTGAAGCGAAAGTCTGGCGATCTCCCGGCGCAATGGATCGAAAGATGAAAGAACAATCGCTTCCGGCGTGTCATCCACTACGAGGTCAACGCCGGTGGCCGCTTCGATGGCGCGAATGTTACGCCCCTCGCGTCCGATGATCTGGCCTTTGATTTCATCACTCTCCAGGTTGAAGACCGTGACGGTGTTCTCTATCGTTTGCTCTGCAGCCGTGCGCTGGATCGATTGGATGATGATCTTACGCGCTTCCTTATTGGCGCGCTGCTTGGCATCTTCAATGATTTCCTGTTGCAGCGACAAGGCCTTGGTCTGGGCTTCCTGCTTCAGACTTTCCAGGAGTTGCGCCTTGGCCTCTTCTGCAGTCAGACCAGCTATTTTTTCCAGCCTGCGTATATGCTCTTCCTGGTGTTTCTCCAGCTCAGTTCGCTTCTGGTTGACAACCTCTATCTGACGGTTCAGATGTTCTTTTATGCTGTCGTTTTCCTTTGTTTGTTTCTCAATTGTCTCCAGTTTCTGGTTGATCGTCTGTTCTTTTTGCTTGATCCGACCTTCAGAATCCGCAATCTTTCTGTTCTTCTCGTTCACTTCGCGGTCGTGTTCCGCTTTCAGTTGTACGAATTTTTCCTTGGCCTCCAACATCCGCTCCTTCTTGATATTCTCGGCGTTTGACTTGGCTTCCGAGACGATCTTGCGGGCCTGTTGTTCTGCTTCTTCAATCTTTTGAGCGGTGTTTTTTGCAAAAATCACCTTGCCGGCGATTATGCCTGCCGTGAGTGCCACCAATCCGGTTATGAGGGATATGATGAGAGTTGTGTCCATGTTCGTTGGGTTTGTTCAATTCACAGATGCCTTCTAATGACCTTCAATCGGGATCGAAGGTCGGTGTTAATCTGCTAAGGTACGTAATCGTCGGGACTCAACGAAACACACCCTGTAGCGATAACATACCTGTTGTGTAGCGATCTCCACCGATCAATCAGCACTGAGTTGCTGGTCGATCATGCGTTCGATTTCATCCAGGGAAGCCGTCAGGGTTGCCTGGTCTGCCTGCAACAGACTCTGCTCCTGTTCAGTCACAAACCAAAGCATCACCATCGCAATATAATCCTGCATATCCTTTCCTGCGAACCGGCCTTTGAAATCCAAAATCCGGTCATTGATCAGTCGCATGAGTTTACGGACTTTCTCCTCATCGCCGGCGTCAATGCGCACACGATATGTCCGATCGCCTATGACAATATTTATGGGAATTAATTCCTGCATTTGATGTGTGATGTTTTTTTATATATTTGAAAATCCACTATAAGTCTCCAATCCGGATGATGAACCCACCGCTGACCTGTGATGGCCCTCGTGCATCACATACAACTCAAGACTAAACATGTCAGCCAAATTGAAAACCCCGATCTTCATCGACAGCGTTATTTTTGAATTTCCAGAACCTGCGGAGCGATCTCTGCATGCCATCCTCAAGGATGACTGCGGCGTTGTTTGTAGCACGCTGAATGCAGAAGTTCCTTCCGGCTCAAAAAGCTTTCGATGGAGCGGATTGAACGACCTCCCTTACGGCGTCTATACCATCGAATACGAACTGGGAGCATTCGCTGAGTGTCAACGCATGGTCAAAAGGGTCTGACCCGCTTAGTCGCCTAACAAGGCGATGCAGCGGTCTATTTCCCGGATATACAGGCTGAGTTTTCGCTCGAGTTCCTTCCTGCTATGCTCATCGGTTTCTCCGGATGAAACCTTCAACATCGACAACTGTTGCTCCATGGCGGCATATCTGCCACGTAGCTCTTCTTCTGCGGCAATCCTGCGTTCCAGCTCCGACTTCACTTTTTCATGCTCCTTTTCCAGTGCACGGTAGGTTCTGATCAGCTTGGAGAGCTTGGTGTTGATTCGGGCGATATGGTCTGCGATGGGCGTCATTTGTTCAACGGCGAACCTGTGCGCCCAGGTCTTTTTCGAAGGTGGCTATGATTTGTTGCACCATGGCATCGACCTCCGTATCCGTCATGGTTTTCTCTTCGTCCAGGAATGTGAAGCTCATCGCCATTGATTTGAGACCGGCGCCAAGTTTGTCACTTTCAAATATGTCGAACAGGTTGAAAACGCGAAGCTTATCGAGTTTCAGTCCTTCCGTTACCGACTTGATTTTTTCGTAAGGGGTATGGCGCTCAACAACAAATGCCAGATCCCTTGTCACGGCCGGGAAGCGAGGTACTTCCTTGTAGCGCAGCCTGGGAGCGGCTTCAGCACAATCCATTAATGATCCCCAGTTGATCTCGGCATACCAGACATCCTGTCGGATATCAAATCTCGCGAGCACTTCCTGTCCTACCCGGCCAATGGCTGCGAGTTCCTTGCCGCGCACCTGACCAGTCAGGTGCATTTCCAATCGATCGGAGGCACTGCCCGTCCATTGAGGGGTCTCCAGTCCGGCTTGTTTGAAAATCAGTTCAACCACCCCTTTCAAATGGAAAAGATCGGCCACGGCACCGTCTTTTTTCCACCCATTCGCCCTGCGGCTTCCTGTTTGGAAAATCGCGAGCCTGTCCGTTTCCACATAACCTGATGCTCCCTTTCGGGCATAGGTCTTGCCGAATTCGAACAATTGCAGGTCGAGGTTTTTACGGTTGAGGTTATGTGCCACCGACTGAAGTCCCGTCTCCAGCATCGACGGACGCATGATGTCGAGTTCCGCACTCAGGCTGTTCATCATCCGAACACTGCTGCTAAGCGCTTCCTCCGAATAATGGCCGCTGAAGGTGATCGAATTATTCAGCATCTCCTGGAAGCCAAGCCCGGCAAGGATACCGGACATTTTCTCCCGGGAGGATTCCCGGTATTCAAGTGGATCCGGGGTGGGGGAGTAACTGATCCTGGTCGGGATGGAAATATGATCGAAACCATCGATCCTCATTACTTCTTCAGCGATATCGGCCGGCAACGAAATATCTGTTTTGTGTGAGGGGATGCCCACCGTCATCCGATCACCTTCATGTGCCTGGATGGTGAATCCCAGCGCAATCAGGATGCCTGCAATGGTATCATCTCCATAGGCCTTGCCGCTCAGCCTGCGGATGAAATCTCCGGAGAACGTAAGCGTGCGCTGAGGCGCAGGTGTGGGATAGACATCCGTAACAAGCGATGCAATTTTCCCGTTTGACAATTGGCAAATCATATTCGCCGCCCGGCGCAGCACATCCGCTGTGCGACCGATATCCACACCTTTCTCGAAATGCGTGGCCGCATCGGTACGCAACTGGTGCCTGAAAGATGTTTTTCTGATGGTCACCGGATGGAACCAGGCGCTTTCAAGGAAAACGTTCTGTGTCTGATTTGTCACCCCACTGTCGATGCCTCCGAATACACCTCCAATGCAAAGACCGTTTCCATTTCCATCGCAGATCATCAGATCTTCGGCAGACAGGTTTCTGTCTTTCCCGTCCAACCCCTTGAAGGCGGTGCCTTCGTTAAGGGTTTTAACCCGGATGGTCCTTCCTGCGATGCGGTCCGCATCAAAGGCGTGCAATGGCTGTCCGGTTTCGTGCAGGACATAGTTTGTGATGTCGACTACGTTGTTGATCGGGCGAAGTCCCACCGCACGCAACCTGTCTTGCAGCCAACGCGGGGAGGATTCGACGGAGACGCCGGAAATCGACACGCCAACATATCGATGGCAGCGTTCAGGAGCTTCGATCTTCACCTCGAAAGGAATGCTTTCGTCGCCTTCCGGAAGGGCCGCATCAAAAGGCTGGCGGACTTCCGCGGTCAATCCTTCGTGATGGCGCAGCCAGGCGCATATGTCACGGGCTACCCCCAAATGGCTCATCGCATCGCTGCGGTTGGGGGTAAGTCCGATTTCAATCACATGGTCGGAGTAAGGCTGGAAATAATCTGCAGCAGGCATCCCTGCCGGCAGTTCGTCGGGCAGGATCATGATCCCGTCATGCGAATCTCCCAATCCCACCTCATCTTCGGCGCAGATCATGCCATGGCTTTCGATTCCACGAATCTTGGCCAGACGCATGGTCATCTGCGGATTATTTTTCGGGTGAATGGTGGCGCCGACGGGTGCCACCATCACGGTCTGGCCCGGTGCGACATTCGGTGCACCGCACACAATCTGTGAGGGGGTACCGTTCCCAAGATCTACCAGGGTAAGCTTCAACCTGTCGGCGTTCGGATGCTGGCTAACTTCAAGCACCTTGCCGATGATGAGTCCGGCCAGCCCGCCGGTTACTTCCTCATAGGCCTCGTAACGCTCCACTTCCAGTCCGATGGCGTTCAGGATCATCGACAGTTTCTCATGCGGCAATTCCACCGGAAGGTAGTCAGACAGCCATTTGTAGGATAAAACCATAAAAACGCACGTGATTTCGGGCAAAGATAACGTCTGGCGTTGGTTCACGCGCGCCTTCCTTTCCTGTCGGCCGGGTATTGATCCTTCCGCCACAAACTGGCCTGACAGGCTGGACAAGCGATATTTCGGATGCAGGAAAGGTTTTTTGCCTAATTTGCGCACCCGCCGACCCGAAATGTGGATAATCGGCTTTTGACTGTGGAAAATCCGCCACCCTGTTGTGCTGAACTTTAATGACATGCATCAGTAGCGGGCATCAGTCCTAAAGCCTATTTTCGCCTTGTATCGGCGATGGCATCCGATCATATTCAGCCTCCAATTCGTTCAGCATGACAGAACCCACGAACACGAACCGCGATCGAAAGAATCGACGCAAACCCCCATTGGAACTCAACAATCTCGTGTTTGGCAAGGTTCCTCCGCAGTCACGGGAACTCGAAGAGGCGGTGCTGGGCGCCATTATGCTCGAAAAAAGTGCCTTCGACACAGTGGTTGAAATCCTGAAGCCGGAGTGCTTTTACATTGATGCCAACCAGCGGATCTTCACAGCCATGATGTCGCTCGCCAACAAGCAGATGCCGATCGATCTGCTCACGGTGGTCGAAGAACTCAAACTGAAACAGGACCTTGAAATTGTAGGTGGGGCGTATTACATATCCAAACTCACCAATGCCGTTGTATCCGCCGCCAACATCGAGGCGCATGCGCGGATCATCCTTCAAAAATTCATCCAGCGCGAACTCATTCGTATGAGTGGTGAGATTCTTACCGAAGCGTACGAGGATGCCACAGATGTATTCGATCTGCTGGACGTGGCGGAGAGTAAACTCTTCGAAATCACGAACAACCACCTCCGGAAGAATTTCGATTCCATCGATACGGTGATCATGCAGACGATCAAGCGGATCGATGACATGCGTAACCGCCAGGAAGATGTCACCGGTGTGCCCTCCGGTTTCTCACACCTTGATAAAGTGACCTACGGATGGCAGAATTCTGATCTGATCATCCTGGCCGCCCGCCCTGCCGTAGGTAAGACGGCTTTCGCGTTAAATCTGGCCAGGAACGCCGCGTTACATCCTACGAAACCTACGCCCGTCGCCCTCTTCAGCCTGGAGATGAGTTCCGGACAGCTGGTTCAGCGTATCCTGTCAGCCGAAAGCGAGATCTGGCTGGAGAAGATCTCCCGCGGCCGCATGGAAGAACACGAGATGCAACAGCT
>JBEEMB010000302.1:0-3536 GCA_041167815.1 Bacteroidota bacterium
TTCATTACTACACGGCTGACGGACGGCCCGTAGCTAACGGAGAACGTAGGTATGCTTCATTTCTCGCTTCGATTTTCGGGAACGTGGATGCGGTAGACACCCTGCATGTGCAGGCTGTTACCAAATTTGATGGGGAGTATGGATTTGTGAACAAGCGGCTTCCCGTCTGGAATGTGACCTTTCATGGACCAATGAATGACAGGTTTTATGTAGAGACATCAACCGGGCAATTGTCTGTCAGGGTTGCTGATGCCGACCTTCCGGAAGGATACAGTTTTTCCTTTCTGCACAAGCATCACTTCATGGACTTTGGCGGAAAGGTTGCACGAGACCTGAGTACGATGTTCTGGGCCGCCATGCAGATCGCGATGGTGGTGGTGGGATTGGTATTGTATGTTAAGTCCAGGAGGAAATAAGAGACATCGATCTAATTCATCTTTTAAAAAACAAAGAAGGGATCTCCACGGGGGAGATCCCTTCTTCTGATTCGGGTGTCTCTTATTCAAAAACAAAATACAATCCTGCGAATGCGATCAAGATGGCGATGGAGGTACATCCGTAGAGGAAGAATCCGTTCATTTCAGGGATCGGGTTGATCAGGCTCATCACACAACTCAGGAAGCCAAGAAGTCCGCCTGCGGCCATGAACAAGAATCCTTGCCATTGGCGTGCGGCGAATTTCATCTTTTTCCACGCCGCAAGATGGCGTGCGATACTTTCTTCTGTGTGCCCGAGGGCAAATAACAAATTCTTTATGTCTTCCGGGCCGTGTTTGGCCGAGACCCACTGGCGCACCAGCGCGGGGTCGATGGTGTGTTGGATGGACATGGCAATCGTTTTTTGGCTATGATGAATTTACGGAAATTAGTGCATGTTCGGGTATGCAATATTCAAATAATCCCGCAGTCATAACCGATCGGCCTCCCAATTACTGCCTTTGCCGTGGAGGGATACGTACGCGTAAACTTAGAGCAATTTCGTAGCCTGACGGGCCAGCAGTTTCCATTGACCACCCTTGAGCTGCCAAACCATCAGCACATGCAGCTTTGCCTGTCCGGGTTTCCCCCCATCACGGGTTTGTCCTTCCAGCCGACAACGCACCAACGCTGTTTTCCCGGAAATTTTTACAGACAGATCTGTCAGATCCATGGTGATGAAATCGCTTTCTCCGGTCACCAACTTTTCACGAAAGCGCTTTTTATCTTCCACTACGGCATTCGAGTGACCGTAGCTGAGGTCTTCAGACACCAGTTCATCCAATGCCTTGGCATCTGCGTCGATCATGGCGCGACGCAGGGCTTCCACCTGTCTGAGCACGACTGCTTCAGATTTCGACTGGCCCATGCTTGGTTCAATGATAAACAGCATGCTCAACAGACATGCACAGAGGATGCGATTCATATTCATTCTTTTCTTCAATATATGAAAAAACCCGCATTTCGCGGGTTCCTTATATTCAAATCAATGTGGGTTCAAGGGATTTTCGTTGTGGCGAGCTTGCGACCCTGAGTTTGTTGATCACCGGGAGTACTTCTTCCTGTTCGACCGGGAAGTCCATACAGTTGATCATGAGGTCAACCAGCCAGGCGTGCCCGATGTCGAGCATCATATCGTGCCCCATGTGTGGTATGACAATCATTCCGGCGTCATGGATGCGGGATGTGCGTTGGAAATCCTTTGTGGAGATCAACTTGTCTTTCCCTCCACCTATGACCAGTGATGGTGTCAGCGAGGGAGAAATCGGTTTGATATCAAGCTGCTTCAACTCTTTGAATGCCCGGAAGGATGCTCCGCACAACCTTGAGTGCCACTCCTTCGCCCGCATCGGTTCCGTTTGTTTGGAGAACAACAGACCGGCTGCCGTTGATGGATTTTTGATGACTTCGAAAAGGTCCTGATTACGCAGCGCCTTCCATGTACCAAAATTTTTCAACAGTCGCAATAAACCACCCCAATAACCGTTGGAAGGCATGGGAGACATGAATATGGCCATGCGGCAGGTGTGGGATTGCAGGTACTTTTGAAGGACCAGCGCCCCCATGCCATGTCCGATGATGACGGGGGATTCATCACAATGTGCTACGACGGAAGCCAGGGCATCCACGTAATCATCGAAGCCATATTCGTTCATTTCCGACTTTTCAGTCAGACGGCCATGACCAGGAAGATTGAATGTAATGCAACGGAAACCTCTGTCGCTGAAGTCTTTAGTAAAATATTCATCCCAACACCAGGCGCCATGCCAGGCATCATGGACGAATACGATATTACCTTTGGGATGACTGGATGGTTCGCGTACGAACATCGCCGGAGTAGTATTTGGACGTGACATTTGGGTATGGGTACGGTTGGGATTGAAAGCAAATTACTGATAAAGCCGTTGTCCCGTCGTACCGGAACCTTACCATTATTCACATTTAATCAACATTTATATTAACATCATACTAAAGGATTGAGAATGACGTTGTAGGTCGTTTTTCCTCATTTTCCCGACTGAAGGCCGTGACCTGTTTTGGGGTTGGATTTCGCGTCGTAACTTTGCAATTATCCTATTGATTGATTCAAAGTGCAGTTCAGATGTGATGGGAAAAACAAAGAAAGGACAGAAGGCGAAGCTTGAGATCGTGACACAGTCCAGAGACGTCTTCAATCGAAGGGGGATTCATATTACCCTGGGTGAATTGGCGTCTGAACTTGGGCTTGGGGTGAGTTTCATTACCAACCACTTCCGAACGAAGGACCATCTGATCGTGGCCATCGCGGAGGAATTCAACACCCGTAACCAGGAGATAGAAAAGGTTTTTTCGGGCATTCCGGAATTCAGTCTCCAGCGTTACGCGCGCCATTTCTCAGCAATGATGGATAACCAGTATCTGCACCGATGTGCCATCATTGCCATCTTCTCCTATATCAATGCAGAGAAGGAACTTTTCAGGGAAATCCGCGAATATTATCCACGGAGTAAGGACAGCGTCAGGTTATTTGTCAAAGGATTGGTGGCCGAGGGATACCTGGAGTCTTCCATTCTTCAGCGAAAAGGCTACGACAATTTCGCATTCCAGTTTGTGAACCTCTTCATGTCATGGGTTGTGAACCACGCCCTTTTCAACGTTGATAAAACATATCATGAAATGAAACCCGTCTATCTGGCCGGAATCATGTCCAGTCTGCGGCCTTATTTTACTGAAAAGGGACGGCTTGAATACGAAGGACTCAACTTCAGGAAAATAAGTCAGGCTCAGGAAGCTCCTGAGCCCGTACTCAGCGTTCAGATAACCTGAAGGCCTCTGTTGTGACGTGATATTTCGCCAGCATATTAGGCACTTCCCATGCGGGCATTTTCCCGCTTTTAAGGAAACCAAGATATTTCTCGGTCACTTGTGCGAAATGCGCCTCATGGCCGTTGTGGTATGATGCCGGGATGCCTATCGTCCAGCCTTTCGTATCACGGATGAGGGAGATTCCTGGATATTTTTTTTCAACGGCAGCAAAAGCTTTTACCACGGCTTCATCATTCAATCCTTCTTTCCGCTCGA
>JBEEMB010000325.1:0-5647 GCA_041167815.1 Bacteroidota bacterium
CGTTGCCATCATATTGCGTCTTAACCTTTGAAGCGAACGGCAATGGCACACGCTCCGTCAAGGGCAAACCGTCCATATCTGCACGCAATGCCACAACAGGACCGGGCTTGCCGCCTTTCAGCAATCCTACCACTCCGGTATGCGCCACGCCGGTCTGAACTTCGATACCCAATGAACGCAAATGATCGGCAATGATCTTCGCCGTACGATTCTCGCGGTTGCCTAATTCAGGATGTTCGTGGAAGTCGCGACGCCAGGTGATGACCTTTGGCTCCACCTGTTGAATCAGGCGATCCGCCGTACTGCGCAACGGGTCCTGCTGCGCAAAGGTCGAAGTAGCAGACAATGCAAGCAGGATCCCCAGGCAAGTTCTCATGTGCAAACGTTTTTGTGTAGGGAAATTACGCCGGCATGCGCAAACATTGGAGATTTTTTATTTTCTTTAGTGCATGAGGCTTGATGCACATCAACATTTTTGGAAATACAGTCCCGAACGACACGCTTGGATAGACGACCGCATGCAGGTGATCCGACGCGACTTCATGCCGGGTGACCTTGCCACGGAACTTGCCAACGCCGGCATCGAAGGATGTGTTGCCGTGCAGGCTGATGAGACGGAAGCAGAAACACATTTCCTGTTGGACCTTGCTCTTGAACATGATTTCATTCAGGGCGTAGTGGGATGGACCGATTTCAAAGCACCGGATATTTCAGACCGCCTGGCCCAATGGAAAGCCTTTCCAAGATTGAAAGGTTTCCGCGCCATCATGCAGGGACAACCGGATGAGAAATACCTCACCAACCGCGCCTTTATCGAAGGCATCGGACAACTCGAGCGCAACGGATTCACTTACGACCTGTTGGTACATCACGACCAACTGCCTTCGCTGATCCGATTCACGGAAAAATTCCCAGACCAGCCCTTCATCCTCGACCACATCGCAAAACCGGATATCGCCAACGGACGAATCAAGCCCTGGAAGGAACATATGAAAACCCTGGCCCAGCATCCCGGCATCTATTGCAAACTTAGCGGGATGGTGACGGAAGCCGATTGGAAAAACTGGAGGTACGAAGACCTCGCCCCCTATCTTGAGATCGCAGGAGAATGTTTCGGGACGGACAGGCTTTGCTTCGGCACCGACTGGCCGGTATGCCTGCTGGCCGGCGAATATCAGACGGTGAAGGCCGTGATGGATCGCTTCCTGGGTCAAGTGACGGAAGCAGAGCGGGAAAAAATCTGGGGAACCAATGCAAGCAAATTCTACAACATAGACTGATGGAACTTGGAATGAATGGAAAAGTCGTCATCGTGACCGGTGGCGCAAAAGGTATCGGTGCAGGTATCGTGCAGACCCTTGCTGAAGAAGGTGCCATCCCCGTGATCGTTGGCCGAAGTGAAGCGGACAACCTTCAGGCACTCAAAGAACTCGCCCCTCAAGGCTTTCAAGTCGTAGCCGAACTCTCCGAACCTGAACAATGCCAGCGTGCGGTAGAGGCTGTCATGGCGAAATTCGGACGGATCGACGGGTTGGTGAACAATGCCGGAGTCAACGATGGTGTCTCACTGGAACAAGGCGATTACGCAGGTTTCGTGGCATCCCTCCACCGAAACCTTGTGCACTATTATCTGATGGCACAAAGCGCGCTGCCTGCCCTCAAAGTATCTGGCGGATCGATCGTCAACATAGGATCCAAAACGGCAGAAACAGGCCAGGGCGGCACATCCGCCTACGCCGCTGCCAATGGCGGCCGAAACGCACTCACCAGAGAATGGGCGGTGGAACTACTGAAATATGGCATTCGCGTGAACTCCGTCATCGTGGCGGAATGCTTCACCCCATTGTATCAGAAATGGATACAAACCCTGTCCAATCCGGAGGAGACCCTTCAAAAAATAAATGAAAAAATACCGCTCGGCAAACGCATGACAACCTCCCGTGAGATCGGTGACATGGTGGTATTCCTACTGTCTGAAAGATCTTCGCATACCACCGGACAACTGATCCATGTGGATGGAGGATATGTCCACCTGGATCGCGCACTGCTCTGAACTTAATTTATCGACCCACCCTTATTACGACCAAAAACCGACTCATGACCAAACCAGCCAACGCAGGACGTTCCAACAGCGGTTATGCATTACCGCTAGTCCTGGTAACCAGCCTCTTTTTCCTATGGGGCATCGCCAACAACCTCAATGGCATCCTGATCCCACACTTACGAAAGGCACTTCAGCTGACCAACACGCAATCCACATATGTGGATACAGCGGTGTATCTGGCTTATTTCCTTTCTGCCATTCCTGCGGGTCTCATCCTCAAGAGATTCGGATATCGGAACGGTATCATTACCGGGTTGCTGGTCTTCAGCGTCGGTGCCTTTCTGTTCGTCCCCGCAGCCAACACCCGGACTTATGAGATCTTCCTGCTCGGGCTGTTCATCATCGGCTGCGGACTCACGATCCTGGAAACCGCCGCCAATCCTTACGCCACCAGACTTGGTTCGCCCGAAACAGCCACGGCGCGCCTGAACATGGCACAGTCCTTCAACGGACTTGCAGCGTTCCTTGCGCCGGTACTGGGCACGATGTTCATACTTTCAGGGCAGGACCATTCCGCAGAAGAACTCGCCTCCATGGCGGACACCGAACGCATAAGCTACCTGTCTGCCGAAGCGGCGTCTGTTAAAATGCCTTACATGCTGCTTGGAGGATTCCTGCTGCTCATCGCCGTGATCTTTCTCGCCACGAAACTCCCCGAGTTTAAAGAAGAAGAGTCCGCTGAAGCAGGCAGCATCACGGGAGCCTGGTCCTTTCCGCATCTGCGCTGGGCCGTGATCGCACAATTGTTTTATGTTGGCGCACAGGTATGCGTTACGAGTTTCTTTGTGCGGGTGGCGATGACCGGCGGCGGCGTGGATGAAAAAACAGCTGGATACTACCTCGGTGTTTACGGATTGTTGTTCATGATCGGCCGATTCGTCGGCACGCTGCTGTTCCGTTTCATACCGGCACCGAAACTGCTTTCTATCTATTCTGCAGCCTGCATTCTGCTCAGTCTGGTGGCGATCTATTTGGATGGTCGCTTCGTTGTGGTCGCCCTTGGCGGACTTGGATTTTTCATGTCGATCATGTTCCCGACCATTTTTTCCCTGGGGATTCAAAATGTGAAGGAGCACACCAAGCCGGCGTCTTCCTTGATCGTGATGTCCATCATCGGCGGAGCCATATTCCCCGTGCTGATGGGTTATGTGATCGACAGCTCCGGAGACAACATACAAATCGGTTACACGGTACCGCTGGTATGTTTCCTGTTCGTACTGTATTTTGGAATGAAAGGCCATAAACAAACGAAACTGTCATGAAGAGATATTGCCTGGCCCTGGATCTGGCCGACGACCCCGAACTGATCGCGGAATATGAAGCCCACCACCGCGTGGTGAATCCGGTGATACAAAAAACCATCACCGACAGCGGCATCACCGTGATGGATATCTATCGCACGGGAAACAGATTGTTCATGATCATGGAAACCACCGATGATTTCTCCTTCGAAGCCAAGGATGCGGCGGATGCTGCGAACCCGGCCGTTCAGGCTTGGGAGGGGTTGATGTGGAAATACCAACGCCCCATCCCTTCAGCGAAGCCGGGTGAAAAATGGGTGATCATGAAACAGATATTCCAGCTAGACTGAACGGATACAATTATAAATCAGCGGGCAAGCCGGGCAATCAGCGACCTTAGCTTTTGAGCCATCACGGCGCCGCTTCCTGAGTAATTGTTGGCGATGACGGAAAAGACACGTATGTTTCCGTCATCGCCACGCACATATCCGGCATAGGCACGCACACCCGTCATCGACCCGCTTTTCATCCGGATACCATCATGCACCGGCAATGCCTGTTCGAAAACCGGGAACCATGGTCTTTTCCGGGCATCCTGCAACACTTTCACCAATGCCTCTGCCGTAACCCTGTTTCGGGGAGAGAGTCCGCTGCCGTCCGACATCCTTAATGCCTCCGGATCGACACCCCGCTCCTTCCATAACCGCTGAAGCCTGGACATTCCATCCTCGTAAGTCGCCATCGAACCTCCGGATGAGGAAATCGCATGGACCATCGCCTCACCGAACAGATTCACGCTTTCGCGCAGGAATTCCCGGACGATGCTGTCCAATCCCGGCGAACGGTGGGTATGGATGACCGTCAGGCCCTGCATTCCTATTTCTGTGGACTCGCGAACAACGCCGGGCGCCCTGGCCATCAATTGCAGTCTGCGGAGTGTAAAGGCCACAGGATCCATCACGGCACCTGAGATCCTGAACTGGCCTACACAACAGGGCACCGATCCACGGATGGACATGTCCGATGTGCCCGGTCGCAAAAACAAAAATGCATTGTCGCCACTGCCGGCCGGCCCGGACACCAGCTCGTTGTGGAACCTGATCCCTTCCATCGAGGGATCCGTTCGGTCCACCATCACCGGGTCTCCCGGATTTTTACCTGGTCGCAACCAGAGGGTGAAGCGGTTCTCATGCCAATTCAGGGCGGCATGACCGGCACCATAGTAATTCCCGACATCCTCCCATATCCAGCCGGAAGGAATGGTTCCCCTTTCCATGGCTCCGATCCTTCCTTCTATCCCGCCTTTGAACTGACGAATACCCGCTCTGTCCAATGCCGCCGAAAGACCTGCCGATACGGCCTGTTCGCGACCGGCCAGAAAGCGATCGCTGCCCAGTGTGGGATCACCGCCTCCGATCACGACCAAAGGACCATCCACAACACCATTCCTTACCGTACCGGGATGGGCGAATATGGTTTCAAACCGATAGTCCTTGCCCAGCAAGTCCAAAGCCGTCGCGGCCGTCACCACCTTCTGACTGCTGGCCGGTACCAGCCCCACGCGACCGTCGTGGCTGTACAACACCTTGCCGCTGCCCGCCTCTTCAACATGCACACCCAACATTGCATAGCGCATGGCCGGATCAGTCATCAACCGGTCAACGGCCTCCTTTACCGCCCCTAACGAGCCTTGCGCCCGCAGCATTGGGAATGGCATCAATAACAAAAAAAGAATGAAGCAATATGCGGGAGTACGTTGCTTGTAGGTATGCATAAATCAAAGATATCCATGCGAAGATAACGGCTTCCCATGGGTAGGGCGCTTGTCGTACCTTTGATATGGCAAACCTCGATCGTCCACCCAAAAATGATTGCAAATGAACCAGCAGAAGACGGAGGCCAGCATTATCACGATCGGCGATGAATTGTTGATCGGACAGACCATTGACACCAACAGCGCCTGGATGGCCCAGGAATTGAACAAGATCGGCATCTGGGTGCAGCGGAGGGTGGCGGTAGGTGACCGTTGGGAGGATATCTGGAAGGCATTGGATGAAGAAGCCCACCACTCCCGGATCATCCTGATCACAGGCGGGTTGGGCCCCACCGCAGATGATATCACCAAACCCCTGCTCTGCCAATATTTCGGCGGCAAGATGGTGACAGATCCGCAAGCACTGGCCAATGTGCGGCATATCTTCGAGACCCTGAAACGTCCGATGATCGACCGAAATCTCCGTCAGGCAGACGTCCCGGATGTTTGCACTGTCATACCAAACAAACGGGGTACGGCTCCTGGTAT
>JBEEMB010000003.1:0-4785 GCA_041167815.1 Bacteroidota bacterium
CCTGAATACATGCAAACAGCATAGGGCTTTAAACAGGCTACATCCACCTGTCATAAAAAAATGATCTGATTGTCATTTTCAATCAGTTATCTTAACTTTGCAACGGTTATCCACAACATCATAACACTCGGAAACAACCCGGTAGATGAACAAAACAGTCCTCATAATGCTGGTCGTACTGCTTAAATGCAGCAGTGTCGCCGCTTCTGAAGACAATCATCCTGCACATGGTATTCATTTCCTTCGCCCGTTTGCAGATACTTCCATTCTCGCCACTGTTGGCAGGGCCTTCGATATGGTATCCGAAAAATACAATGAAGGCATTGAATGGCTGAGTCCCCTTGCGTTCAAATATGCCCTGAAACTGGATCTTCCGGTGGAGGAACTGGCGAACAATCAACTGCTCAGCTTCATTGATGATTGGTATGGTGTTAAATATCGTTTTGGCGGAGAAAGCAAAGCGGGTATCGACTGTTCCGCATTCACCAGAAAATTGCTGAGCGAGGTTTTCAGTATTTCCGTGGGGCGGGTCGTACCTGATCAGCTGAAAGCGGGGATCGAAATAGAGAAATCCGAGCTTCGGATGGGTGATCTGATCTTCTTCAATACCAACACCGGGCATCGCAAGGGTCTTACCCATGTGGGCTTCTATCTGGGCAATGGAAATTTTGTCCACTCTGCCACTAACCGGGGCGTCGTTTTCGACAATATCGAAAAAGACTACTACAAAAAGGCCTTCAGAAAAGCCGTTCGACCTCACGCTGTTCCCTCCCTCCTGCCTGCCGGTAAATAACATTTTCCTGTTCAGACGCATATACGCTGACATTCGTCAGTGTGTGAGATGGTTTGCAGTGCTAACTTAGTGTCTAAACACCCCCGCATGATTACAGTGCTGAGTCCTGAAGATCTGAGAAAACTTTGTCCGACAGATGCTATGGCCTTTACCGAGCCCCTGTCGGCTTCGACAGATGTGCCGATGTTTGGTCAGGAACGTGCACGTGAAGCGCTGTCGCTGGGTTTGGGACTTCACGCTGAAGGTTTCAACATCTATGTTTCGGGTGAACAGGGATCTGGCAAGTTGAGGGCCGTGGAATCCTTTATTTCCGGCATCGCGAGCACAGAATCGATACCGGGAGACCAGTGCTATCTGCATTGCTTCAGCGACCCGTATCAACCTCGTTTTTTGAAGCTGCCCGCCGGGAGGGCTGTTGCCTTTCGCAAGGATATGAAGACGCTCATCAAATCTGCCGTTCATGCCTTGGTGAAGGCTTTTGAGCATGAAGATTATGCGGAGCGCAGACAGCAGCTCCACAGCCGATTCGAGAGCCAACAGGCCGGATTGCAGCAACAGTTGATGGAGGAAGCCAACCGTGAGCAGTTCCTGCTGAAGCAGAATACCTGGGAGGTATTCACGGTTCCGACCAAGAACGGACAACCGCTGACGGACCAGGAATTTGCAGCCTTACCTGTCGTGGAACAAGAGGACATCAGAAAACGACAGGATGCTTTTTCGGCCAGGATCCAGCGGGTGGTGCTGGATACCCGTCATATCGAAAAGGAGGCGGCGGAGTCCTTTGCGAAGCTCGAGTCGGAAGTGGCGGGCTATGCCATCACCAACCTCATCACAGACATGGAGGAGCGGTATGTAGACCTTCCTGCCGTGGTCGGATATCTACAGGAAGTGAAGCAGGACATCCTCGAAAATCTGGCGGAATTCCTGTTATCCCAAAAGCCACAACCCCTCCCCTTAACGGGAGAACATATACCGCAGGGAAATTTTCTGCGCAGATATGAAGTCAATGTGCTCGTGGATAACAGCCACCTAAAGGGCGCTCCTGTGGTGATTGAAAGGAATCCGACATACAACAACCTGGCGGGTAAAGTGGAGAAGGAAACAGTTATGGGTACGCTCGTGACGGATTTCACAATGATCCGAAAGGGATCATTGCACAGTGCCAATGGTGGCTATTTGGTGATCCGGGCGGAGGAGTTATTACGCAATCCTTTTTCATGGGATGCCCTGAAACGCGCGATCCGCGACGGCCAGGCGGTGATTGAAGAGGCGGCTGACCAGCTGGGGTACCTTACGACACGAAGTCTGAAGCCTGAACCCATCCCGCTGAATGTAAAAGTGGTGATCATTGGCAGTGAGTTTTATCATGACATCCTGCATGCGTATGACCCGGATTTCAGAGCGCTCTTCAAAGTAAAAGCGGCCTTTGACACGGATGTTCCCCGCACGGAAGCCTATGTGGCGGAGTTTGTCAGTCATCTGCGTCGACACGCGGATCAAGCGGGCATCCCCAAACCTGATGCCGCCGCGATCGCATGCATCCTCGAACACGGATCAAGACTGGCGGGCGACCGCGAACGGCTGACCAGCCGGATCGACAGTCTTACGGATCTGTTACAGGAGGCCGGACACTATGCGCGTCGCGCATCATCAGCATCACTCACCCGGGCCCACGTGAACCAGGCGATCGAACAGCGTTTTCACCGCAGCAACCTGATATTGGAAAAGATTCAAAAGATGATCACCCGCGGGCAGATCATGATCGACGTCACAGGCTCACGTGAAGGCCAGGTCAACGGACTGTCGGTGACAGATATGGGTGATGTCGCATTCGGACGGCCCATCCGCATAACATCCTCAGTGAATCCTGGTAAGGCGGGGATCGTAGCCATCGAAAGGGAGGCCGCACTCAGTGGCCCGATCCACACCAAGGGTGTGATGATCCTGAGCGGGTATATTGCCGAGACCTTCTTCCAGGAAGCCGGCGTGAGCCTGTCTGCGCGACTGGTTTTCGAGCAGAGTTATTCGGAGATTGAAGGCGACAGCGCCTCCAGTACCGAACTCTATGCCATCCTGTCAAATCTGGCAGATCTGCCGATCCGGCAGGGCATCGCCGTTACCGGATCCCTCAACCAGAAGGGGGCCATCCAGGCGATCGGCGGCGTGAACGAAAAGATCGAAGGATATTATGATGTGTGCCGACAGGCTGGGCTTGATGGAACCCAGGGGGTGATGATCCCACGGTCTAACATGCACGACCTGATGCTTCGGGAGGACGTGGTGGAAGCCGTGCGTGCCAGACAGTTCCATGTCTGGGCGATAGACCATGTCACCGATGGGATAGAACTACTTACGGGCATGAAAGCAGGCAGTCCTACCGAAGAAGAAACGGTTTACTTCCGCGTGGCAGAAACCCTTGATCGGTTCAGCGAAAAGCTGGATACCCGGGAGGAACACATCGAACATTCTAATGGCCAGGGTCATTGGGTATCGGATGTGGTCATGGGTAGATCAAAAAAAATATAAGCGGATCAGGTGTTCAATCGCAGAAATCCTCCATCCACCGGGTAATCCGCCCCGGTGATGAAGGCCGCTTCGTCGGAACACAGGAACAGCGCGGTGTTGGCAATTTCCTCCGGACGCCCCATCCTGCCAATGGGTTGTGATTTAGAGAGTTTTTCGAACACCTCTGCTTCGCGTCCGGGATAGTTCTTTTGAAGGAATCCATCCACAAAAGCAGTATGCACCCGGGCGGGAGATACGCAGTTGCAGCGGATGTTATCCTGGATATAATCCTTCGCCACCGACAAGGTCATAGAAAGCACGGCGCCCTTACTCATGGAATAGGCAAATCTGTCATTCAATCCCGCTGTGGCGGCTACGGAACAGATGTTCAACACCACTCCTCCCCCGTCTGCTTTCATGCGTGGGATGGCGGCATGCAGGCAATTATACACGCCCTTCACATTGATCCGGTAAATGCGATCGAAGTCCTCTTCGGAGGTGTTGTCGGCCCTGCCGATGTGCGACACGCCCGCACTGTTGACGAGGATATCGATCCGGGGGATGGAGGCGAAAACCTGTTCGACTTCAGCCTGTGCGGACACATCACATGGGTACCCCCGTTCTATATCACCCGGCTTGAGGTCGATGATATGTACGATCGCACCCTGACGGGCAAAGAGACTGGCAACGGCCTGACCGATGCCGCTTGCACCGCCTGTGACCACCGCATGTTTACCGGCCAAAGAGAACATTTGCGTATTCATTTTTATTTATTTTTCAGGTTGTGACCCACGGGTGCGTAACGCTTCATCCACCAGATACAGGATCGAAGCGTAATCCTTGCCAGTGGCTTCGGACAGTGCGAGTTCGCAGGTACGTGTGGTGGCATAATGCCCGTCGCATGAAGATCCCAGGGCTTCCTGTGCTTCATTTCGGGTAGCCGAGGCCGTTAGTTCCGGAAATAAAAAACCACGATCACCGGCCATGCCGCAGCAGCCGGCGTTCAACGGAATGGTGACTTTTTCGGCACACCGCTCAGCAATTTTGCGAAGCTTGGGGGTGCCGCCGTTCCGCTCCAGTGTGCAGACGGGATGTAACATCACATGCTGCTTCACAGGTGTGTACGGCAAGATAGGTATGACCCGATCGTGCAGCAGATCGACAGCATCCAGAAAACGCATCTGCCGGTATTTCTCCCGGTGATCCGTGTCCAACGCAGGTTCCAGGTGCTGCAAGGTCTGGGCGCAGGAGCTTACGTCCGTAACAATAACGAGTTGTCCGTGAAGGGAGGCATCCCAGAGTCTGTCCACCACCCGGTTCGCCGTGAATTTCCAGGCATCGGCGTATCCCTTGGAAGAAAAGATCTGGCTGCAGCAGGTACCAACCACTGCCTCCGGGATGGTCACCGGAATATCCGCCTGACGGCAAACGGACAGGAACACCTCCATGATGTTTCTGTCTTCTCCGGGGTAATTGCCCATCGTACG
>JBEEMB010000011.1:0-2574 GCA_041167815.1 Bacteroidota bacterium
CCCTCGAATGTCCTGCCAGTTACCCTGACATTTGTGCATCCATTCATAGGAATCCGTTGCTGAAAAGCCCCGTAAAGATCGAAGATGTACAGTCCTCTTGCCGGATCATACATCGAAACGATACCTTGCTGATCAGAAAGCGCGACGGGATGCGGTACATCATCCATCAGCATTCGGAGATCCGGACTTTCCACCAGAATCCTTCCCTGTGCATCTAACTTTCGAAGTCGCGCCTCCTGGTCGTCATAAATCCAACAATGATTATCGTAGGATGTGGCCACAACACTTACCTGCATCATGAACAACCGACGAAGATCAATGGCATCGATCGGCTTCAACATTCGATCCAGGATGAGTATTGTTCCGAAATCGGGATAGAATAGTAAAATACGCAACGGGTTGGAGACATCCATGTTTCGAAGTCTGCCATATCTGACAAGATCATTGAAAACGCTAACCGAATCGCCATCAGGCGAATATTTCCTCAACTGATTACTAAGCGTGATGGTATAAATATTTCCCAGGTTATCGACTTCAAAACGCTGAAAGTCGCCGGAAACGATACGTGGAGGAAGGCTTTGGCCATTTACCGGGCGGATGGTCATGGCTGCACTGAGTATCAGGATACAGCACAAATCAAGGCGCATAGCTGAGCAATGAAAGGTTCAAGCCATCGAACACGGCATAGGTATCATATCTGATCCAATCACCCAGATTCACATATCTGCTTTCCTCAGTCAAACGAAAATCTATGGGCAGGTGGCGATGCCCAAAAATGAAAAAATCGACTTGCTTTTCCTTTAAGACATCATGACAATAAGAAACCAGCCATTCCCGGTCCGCACCGAGGAATTGATCTTCGGTATGCCCGGTTAAGGCACGGCTTCGTCTGCTGAAGTAATCTGCCAGACCGATGCCAATGGCAGGAGGGATCAGACCGAACAGCCATCGACAGACAGGGTTCCGGAATATCTTTTTAAGAAACTTGTAGCCATGGTCACCTGGCCCTAATCCATCACCGTGCCCGATATGGAAGCGAAAACCACTGAACTGATAGTCACATGGCGCATCAAAAACGGGGATGTTCAGTTCAGTTTCGAAATAACCGCTCATCCACATGTCGTGGTTCCCTATAAAAAAGTGAACGGGGATTCCACTATCGGTGATTTCAGCCAACTTCCCCAGGATTCGAACATATCCTTTGGGAACAACCTTTCGATACTCAAACCAGAAATCAAACATATCTCCCACAATGAGGATCATGGCAGCATCTGCCCGGGCTGCATCCAGGAAGCGAACTATTTTCCGCTCCCTGTCAAGGCTACTTTGCCTGTCCGGGGCTCCGAGGTGAAAATCGGAGAGGAAATAAACTTTCTTTCCTGCTGGAATTTCCATGGATGCGGGGAGTATTAATTGGCCGGATCCACCTGAACTCAAAGTGGCGGGCCATCTTCAACGAGCAGACAGTATGACTCTCGTGGCCCATGCACACCTACAACCAGTGTTTTTTCTATATCTGCCGTCCGGCTGGGGCCGGTGGCAAAACTGATGACAGATGGCAGTTCTCCCTGGTATCTCTTTTTGATCATGGCCAGTGCGTCTGAGATATCGTAGGTCAGTTGAGATGTGAGGGCGACACAAATGTGAACAGGAGCGTACACACTGGCCGTTCTTCCTTGCGGAAGGGCTGCACTCAGTACAATGGTTCCTGTCCTGGCCACCAGTGCCTCACATCCTGTTATCGATACATCGCAGGCAGAAAGATCATCTGTGTATTGAAGGTCTGTCCCACTCGTGCGGTCAAACAATCTTACCAATGGTGCTTCTTTGCAGTAGACCTTCGACCATCCCATTTCCCTGACCAATTGACCAACCTGATGTGCAAGGTCTTCCTTAGATGGGCAATAGGAGAATTTACCAAGCAAGCGGGTAAATTCTGTTGCAAAGATTACAGAGAGGTCATCAGATGGTTTCGGATAAATTTCGCCTTCCGTTTCATGCTTTGAAAACGGAATGCCTACCGGTTGGTGCAGCGCCTTCCTTATCCGGCCTAGGATAACCTGTTTGGATTTCGTGGACTCCATTTTATTCTGCTGATGGGGCCTGATTCGACTGCGTGTCAGTTACTTCAGGCTTCGGTTCTGCAATTGGTTGTTCTTCTGTGTTTTCACCACCTTCGGCAAAAATTTTCTTCTCACCATAAGGGCGCTTACCTAACAGGTCTTCCACGTCCTGTTGATGCAACACTTCTCTTTCAAGGAGCGCTTTGGCAAGTTTGTCTACCTGTTCCTTCTTGTCGGTAAGGAGCTCTTTTGTACGCCTATAGGCACTTTCCACCAGTATGCGCACTTCATCGTCGATCAGTTTTCCGGTATCGTCGCTGTAAGGCTTGGTGAAGGTGCTCTCCTGTTGTGGATCGTAAAAGCTGAGGTTGCCTACTTTCTCGTTCATGCCATATACCGTAACCATGGCATAGGAGATTTTGGTGATCTGTTGCAGATCGTTTTGAGCACCGGTCGAAATTTTTCCGAAGAAGATTTCTTCTGCCGCACGACCACCCAACGTCATACACAT
>JBEEMB010000030.1:0-18202 GCA_041167815.1 Bacteroidota bacterium
TTTGTCGGCCAGTCCGCGGATGGCACCACCGATGAAGATGGGCAGGGTGGTGGACAAGGGCAGATATATGCCGATGGCGAAACTCAGGGCTTTGATACCACAGAGTTCCATCACGACGGCGATGGCCACACCGACGATGACGAACTGCCAGTCGAGGTTGAACGAGAGAATACCTTTGATCAGGGTGGCCATCAGGGTTGCCTGTGGAGCCGAGTATTTATCAGTCCCGATGGCATGGTCGATGCCTTGTGCCACCATTTCTGCGGATGGGGTGTCCAGGATCTTTACGGTCAGTCCGATGGCGAGAGACGACACGATGGCGCCGATGAACAGAGCCATCTGCTGGTAACGCGGCGTGGCCCCCACGATGTATCCGGTTTTCAGGTCTTGAGAAGTGGCGCCGGCATTGGCAGCGGCGATGCAAATCATACCGCCCACCACCAGGGCCATGGGTTCGTAGAATTTACCAGTCCAGCCTACGGAAATGAAAACCAGGCAGGTGCCCATGAGGGTGGCAATGGTCATGCCCGATATCGGGTTGTTGGAAGATCCGATCAGTCCTACGATGCGGGAGGATACGGTGACGAAAAAGGCGCCGAAGATGACAACGAGTACACCGAGCAGTAGTTTACTGATGAAGCTGTCGCCTGGTACTTGTGGCAGGACGGTCATCAGCAGGATCAAACCGATGCTTCCGAAGCCAACGATTTTCAGGGAGAGGTCGCGTTCTGTCCGGTCTGTGGTTTGCTCATTGTCACCACCACTTTTTTTCAGGGATCCCACGCTGCCTTTGAACGAAGAGATGATGGTCGGGATGGTTTTGAACAGGGTGATGAATCCCCCGGCAGCCACGGCTCCGGCACCGATCTGGCGGACGTAGGCGCGGTAGATCGCTACGGCGTAGTCGTTGAAGGTATGTGTGGCGGGATCCCATCCGCCGGGGCCGCCGGCGGTGGCCATGTCATTGAGGTATCCCAGTTTGATGAGTTGAAGGGCAATGGTGTCTGAAGGTACGAGCGATGCCAGCAAGGGGTTGAAGACAAACCAGGTGAGGACGGATCCGGCGACAAGGATACCGGCGATCTTTGGACCGATGATATAGCCTACACCGAGGTATTCCGGGGTGATTTCTCCGCTGATCTTGGCGGAGGGGAAGAATTTATTGGCCTGCTTCGTCATGAAGGAGGGTGTTTCGGCGATCAGATGCAGGATTTTCTGCAGGAAGGCATACACCATGGCGATGCCGAGTCCCCAAAAGGCGGTGCGAGCAAAATCGCCACCTTTTTCACCGGCTTTGAGCACGGAAGCACAAGCTGTGCCTTCCGGGTATGGGAGGGTTCCGTGTTCCTTTACGATCAGCGGTTTGCGCAGGGGGATCATCATCAGGGTACCCAGGATGCCGCCGAAGATGGCCAGGGTGAGGATCGTGATGTAGTTGAAATACTGACCACTGGAGGGTTCGCTGAGAAAGAGAAAGCCCGGTAAGGTGAAGACCACACCGGCGGCAATGCTTTCTCCGGCGGAACCGGTGGTCTGGATGATGTTGTTTTCGAGGATGGTGGTGCGCAGGAAGAGCTTGCTCAGGGCAATGGCCATGACGGCGATGGGTATGGATGCGGAAACGGTGAGGCCGGCTTTCAGGGCCAGATACACGGTGGAGGCACCGAAGATGATGCCGAATGCGGATCCGACGAGCACCGCTTTGAGGGTGAACTCCTTCATCTGGGTTTCGGAAGCCACGAAGGGCTGGAATTTCTTTTCAGACATAGCCATCGTTTTGGTTGATGCCGGAAGTTACTGAAAATAAAAAGACACCGGGAATAGCCCGGTGTCTGTGCTTGAAAGCATATCAATAGGATCAGTCTCTCATCAGGGTTTGCAGCCATCGCGTCAGCAGAAACAGGATCCGTGCCGCGACGCCCGACATCACTACGAACAACATGAAGAAGTCGTACAATGTATTCATTTGATAGCCCAGGAAGCTGGTGGTTTTACCATCCGGATACAAGGCACTCAGCACACCTGCCAGCTTATTGGCAAAGGCATTAGCCAGGAACCAGACTGCCATCAGCAGGGAGGCGAATTTGAGCGGGGCAAGCTTGTTGACCAATGAAAGACCAATGGGGGACAGGCAGAGCTCACCCATGGTATGCATCATGTACATGCCGGTCAGCCAGATCATACTCACTTTGATACCGGGCTGGACACTGTTCACGCCAAAGGCGATCCACAGGTAGCCGAAGCAGAGCAGGAGCAGGCCGATGGCCATTTTAGTGGGTGAGGAGGGTTCGTGGCGGCCCAGTTTAAGCCAAAGCCAGGCAAAAATCGGGGCGAGTGTCACTACGAAAATGGAGTTGAGCGACTGGAAGAGGCTGGCAGGCACGGTGTCCATCGAAAGACTGGAACTTCCACCCATCAGGAGTTGGACGTTACCATATACGGTGCCCGCCGCCAGCAGTGCCAGCAGTCCGAAAATTGTCGCTCGGAGGGCTCCTTCATCCGCGCCCAGGCCTGTGGCCGCTTTGCGGTAGAGGGTGTACACGTAGTACAGCAGTCCGGCAGACAACAGATGAATGCTCCACACCGGTATGCTCAGACCCAGACTGCGGTCGGTCTGTTCGTCGGCGAAGAAAGTCAGCGAAGCGCCGGCCTGTTCGAAGGCGCTCCAGAAGAAGACGACGAAGAAGGAGACGATGAAAATGACGGCAATACGTTTTTTCTCCAGCACCGAGAGTGATTTATCGGAGAAGACTACGAATCCGATCAGTGCCAGTGCCCCGATGAGCAGGTAAGAAAGGAAGCTGAAGACATTGGCGTCTACATACAGAAGTCCGATCATTCCGACGGACAATACGGCCAGTCCGACGGTCATGAATACCGGATTGGTCCACCATGCCGGAGCCGTTGCCGGTGTGTCTCCCAGGGGTTTTCCTTCCGAATCGATGATGTATTTCTGTTGGAAGACATATTGGACGATCACGCTGAGCAACATGCCGATGCCAGCTGCCAGGAAGGCCCACTTGAAGTCGGCCGGATTGCCGGTGTCGCCGACCAAGCCGCATATAAAAGGACCGAGTGCTCCGCCGACATTGATGCCCATATAAAAGATCGTATATGCCGGATCAATGCGTCTGTCGTTTTTTGGGTAAAGTTGTCCTACGAGTGACGAGATATTGGGCTTGAAAAATCCGTTTCCTGCAATCATGAAACCAAGACCAGAAAAGAAGAAGATGGAGGATAACGACTGGTTGGAATCATAAAAAGAACCGCAGAAAAACAGGAGGATTTCACCAATGGCCATCACCAGTCCACCGGCGATGATGGATCGTTTGTTGCCCCAGTATCTGTCGGAAATGTAACCTCCGATCAGTGGTGTCAGGTAGACAAGAGAGGTGTAACTGCCATAGAGATTGGAGGCGAATACCTTGTCGAACAGCAATGCCTTGGTCATGAACAGTACGAGGATGGCCCGCATCCCGTAGTAGTTGAATCGTTCCCACATTTCCGTGGCGAAGAGAACATAGAGGCCTTTGGGGTGGCCCTGGCTTTTGATTTCGCTCATACAGCGGATTTTATCGTTCGTTTTGGTGACTTGCGGGTTGTAAAATAAGCAATATTGTATGCGTTAGCTCATTTGTATGCATCATTTGCGCTGAATCCGTCTGCGCCTTGGTATCTTTGCGCCATTAAATGGACATGTGGATCAGTTTTGTTGTCCATTTGTACCGCTTCATTCTTCCAACATGAATATTTTGTTACTTGGTTCCGGAGGTCGGGAACACGCCCTGGCCTGGAAGATACGTCAGAGTCCCCTCTGTGATCGTTTGTTCATTGCCCCCGGCAATGCCGGCACCGCCCTGGAAGGGGAGAATGTCCCTTTGGATATGCTGGATTTTCCGGAGGTTGGCAGGTTCTGTCTGGCTCATGAGGTGGGTATGGTGGTGGTAGGTCCTGAAGAGCCATTGGTTCGGGGGATCCGCGATTATTTCTCAGGAGATTCCACTCTAAAGGGTATCATGTTGATCGGGCCATCTGCTGCTGCCGCGCAATTGGAAGGCAGCAAGGCATTTGCCAAGGCCTTCATGATGCGTCATAACATCCCCACGGCAGGTTACCGTGAGTTCGACAAGGACAGTTATGCGGAAGGCGTGGCCTACATTCAGTCGCATCCACTGCCAGTCGTACTCAAGGCCGATGGATTGGCTGCCGGCAAAGGTGTGGTCATTGCCCACAGTCATATTGAAGCAATCGCCGAGTTCGAACTCATGATACAATACTCCAAGTTCGGCGATGCCAGTCGGCGTGTGGTCGTGGAGGAATTCCTGTCGGGTATTGAATTGAGCGTGTTCGTGCTTACGGATGGCAAATCGTACGTCGTACTTCCGGAAGCCAAGGATTATAAGCGCATTGGTGAAGGGGACACGGGATTGAATACGGGCGGTATGGGTGCGGTAAGTCCGGTTCCTTTTGCGGATGACGTGTTCATGGAGAAAGTGCGGACCCGTATCATTGAGCCTACGGTATCCGGCATTGAGACTGAAGGGCTGGATTACCACGGCTTCGTTTTCATAGGATTGATCAAGGTTGACGGTGAGCCATTTGTGATCGAATACAATTGCAGGATGGGAGATCCGGAGACGGAAGTCGTGATGCCCAGATTGACCAATGACATCGTTGAATTGTTTCAATCCGTGGCAAATGGCAGTCTTTCTTCCCAGCGTATTGTAACGGACCCCAGGGCTGTGGCGACGGTGATGTTGGTCAGTGGTGGCTATCCGGGTTCTTATACCAAGGGCATAGAGATCGACGGATTGGATATTCTGAAAGAGGATGATGTGCTGGTATTTCATGCAGGCACGGCTGCTGATGGGGATCGGATGCTGACAAACGGCGGACGGGTGTTGGCTGTCAGTGCTTACGGACAGGATATCCCTGCAGCTGTTCGCAGATCCCTCAATATCACGGAATTCATCCATTTTGACGGCATGTACCATCGTCGTGATATCGGTTACGAGTTCAGTTAAGAGAACGGTGCATCATCACGGAATGCGAGCGATTGAACCTCAGCTCATAATGAAGGATGCCTGTACTATTTTTTAGATGATAATATCAGATTATTTAATGAATTTTGTGTTATTGCGTACCTAACATCAACCAGCGCCAACCACATGGGTCTTTTCAACTTTTTTACACAGAATGTAGCGATCGACTTGGGCACGGCCAACACCCTGATCATCCACAACGATGAGATCGTGGTGAACGAGCCCTCTATCGTTGCGCTTGACCGGAATAACCCGAAGAATCTACTGGCGGTGGGCAAGAAGGCGCTCATGATGCATGAGAAGACGCATGAGAGCATCCGGACGGTCAGACCATTGAAGGATGGCGTTATTGCCGACTTCAACGCCGCGGAACTGATGATCCGGGAGCTCATCAAAATGATCTATCCCAAGAAGCCGTTGTTCACCCCCAGCTGGAGGATGATGATCTGTATACCTTCCAGCATCACCGAGGTTGAAAAGCGCGCTGTAAGAGACAGTGCTGAACAGGCGGGTGCGAAGGAAGTGTATCTCTTGCATGAGCCGATGGCTGCAGCTTTGGGAATAGGTATCGATGTGGGTGAGCCCGTGGGTAATATGATCATCGATATTGGCGGTGGCACCACAGGCATCACCGTAATCGCGTTGGCGGGTATTGTTTGTGACCAGTCCATCCGTATTGCAGGTGATGAGTTCACCGCAGACATCATGGAAGCCCTTCGTCGCTATCACAGCTTGTTGATCGGAGAGCGTACGGCTGAACAAATCAAGATCCAGGTAGGATCTGCGATCAAGGATCTGGAAAATCCACCGGATGACATGCCGGTGAATGGAAGGGATCTGGTGACCGGCATTCCCAAGCAGATCATGGTCAGCTACCAGGAGATCGCCGAGGCGTTGGACAAGTCCATCTTCAAGATAGAAGAGGCCATTTTAAAAGCATTGGAGACGACTCCTCCGGAGTTGGCCTCGGATATTTACAAGCGCGGACTATATCTGACAGGCGGCGGTGCCTTGCTCAAAGGGCTTGACAAACGTCTGAGTCAGAAGATCAAGTTGCCGGTGCATGTGGCAGACGACCCGTTGAAGAGTGTTGTTAGAGGTACAGGTATCGCGCTGCAGAACTATCAGCGTTATCCCTTTATCATGCGCTGATTTGACCGAGAAGAAACGCCCTTGGGCGTCTTCGAAGCCATCAGGTCGTGTGTCTGATCATCCCTCGTACAGTTTGGAGGTCTCATGAGGAACATTCTTCTTTTCATCAGCAGGTATTCGCACCTCATCGTGCTGCTCTTCCTCCAGGGCTTGTCCCTTCATCTCCTGTTTCGGTACAATCGTTTTCATGAAGCCGTGTTTTCCAATGTGCTTAATGAAATGACAGGCAAGGTGCGCGAGGGATACAGCGGGATAGAAACCTTCTTTTCCCTCAGAACGGAAAATGATCTGCTCAGAGCGGAAAATGCACGTCTTCGTAACCAGCTGAAGGAAGATTACGCATGGCCGGATTCCAGCAGTCGACCGGTGAGTGATACCATACGAATTGATACGCTGGTACAATACAGGAAATTTGTTTACCTGCCATCCCGTGTGATTGGCAATACTGTGAATGCCGAACGCAACCATATCATGCTCCATCGCGGAGCTAAACAAGGTGTTGAGATCGGAATGGCTGTGACCAGTCCCTCCGGTGTGTTGGGTACCGTTATTGGGGTAAGCGATAACATGAGCGTGGTGATGAGTTTGTTACATGCCCAGACACGCATTGTGGCTGTATTGAAACGTGGAGGGGGATACGGAGAAGTGTCGTGGGACGGTGCTGACCCCCGGTATGTTCAGCTGACCAAGATCCCGAGGACAACAGAAGTAAAGAAGGGAGACTCGGTTGTAACGAGTCAGTATTCCGACAAATATCCGCCGGGTCAACTGGTTGGCTTTGTGGAGCGTATTTCTGAGGACCCCCAATCTGGTACTTTCGATCTGGTGCTCCGAACGGCGGTCGATTTCAAGAATGTCCACCACGCCTATGTGATCAGAAACCTCCAGCAGGGGGAAATGGATGCATTACGCAACAGCATAAAGGAGCCGAATGACTGATTTTTTGAAACATATCCTTCGCTGTTGTCTTTTCATCTTTGTGCAGGTTTTCCTGCTCAACGAGATTCCACCATTGCATCGGTATGTCACGCCTCATTTATATTATCTCTTCATACTTTGGCTGCCATTCCGCACATCCCGGATTGCGTTACTGTTGATTGCCTTCTTTTACGGACTGATGCTTGATGCGTTCCTGCATACTCCGGGATTGCACGCGGCGGCATGCACGCTTATTGCCTTTATCCGGCCGTTCATCATTTCGGTATTGTTGCCCAAAGAGGTTGGGGAGAGCGGCTATCCGGAACCTTCTTACAAGAGTATGGGCCTCATACCATATGGCACGTACATCTTATTGCTTACCCTGTTTCATCATTTTTATCTTACATTGCTTGAGTGGCTGCAGTTTGGGGGATTCCTGGTTTTCATCGGCAAAGTTTTGGCGAGTACCGGTGTCAGCCTGTTGCTGGTGCTGATCACGGAACTGGTTTTTTCGAGAAAGTCTAATTATCGAACCAATATGTCATGATCAGCTGCCGGATGTATTGATTTTCATTTCCTTTGATTCTTACGTAGTATATGCCGTTGTATCATCAATCCAGACAGACCGTGATCCAGGCCATTTTCCTGGTCGTTTTTGTCATATTGATCGTACGTCTGTTTGTGTTGCAGATCATGTCTCCCCAGTATCAGATGCAGGCGATGGATAATGCGGTGTACCGGAGCATTGTGTACCCCGACCGGGGTATCATTTTTGATCGGGAGGGTAAGCCGATACTTGAGAATACACTTACCCGGGAGTTGATGATTTTGCCGAACCAACTCAAGGGTGTTGACACGGCCGGATTGATTGCTATCCTGGGGATTGATACGGCAGAATTCCGTCAGCGTCTGGTGGCCGCAATCATCAAGAATGGGAGATATCGGCCATCTGTTTTCGAGCCATCGTTGACGATTGAGAAATTTGTGAAGTTACAGGAGAGTATGTTCCGGTTCGAGCCCGGGTTTTTCCTGCAAGAGCGCCCCATCCGAACTTATCCCTATAAGGCAGCGGCGCATATCCTGGGCTACATTGGAGAAGTTGACAGTACGATCTTACGTCGAACCAATTTCTTCTATCAGATGGGCGATTACATGGGATTGTCGGGACTGGAGCGATTTTATGAATCAGTTTTGATGGGACAGCGGGGGGTGAGTTATCAACTGAAAGATAATCGTAACCGGATTGTCGGGGCTTTTGAGAGTGGTAAATATGACACAGCGGCGAAGGCGGGTCGAAATCTGCGCACATATCTGGACATGGAAGTACAGATGATGGCTGAAAAGTTCTTTGCCAACAAACTGGGTGCTGTGGTTGCCATCGAACCTTCAACGGGAGGCATCATTGCCATGGCGAGTGGTCCGTCGTATGACCCTAATCAACTTACGGGGCCGCAACGGCGTCGGAATTTCTCCTGGATGCTTTCTGATACGGCGCGACCTCTGTTCAATCGGGCCATCAAAGGGCAATATCCACCCGGATCCACCGTCAAGCCCATGGGCGCCTTGATTGCGTTGGATCAGGGGGTCATCACACCGGAATACGGCTATGGTTGCGGTGGTGCCTATGTGGCGTGTGGTCGTCCGATTCGTTGTTCTCACGCAGGTGGAGGCCACTCGGCGAATTTGCGCAATGCACTCGCCAATTCGTGTAATTCTTATTTCTGTCATATCTACCGTATGTCGGTTGATAAGGTATCCTACGGTGGGGTGCTGAACGGTTATGTGCGTTGGCAGCAGTATGCCAATTCATTTGGCATGGGTGTTCGGCTGGGTTTGGATCTGCCGAGCGAAGACAAGGGATTCATTGCCGACACTGGTTTTTACAACCGGATGTACAGAGGTGTTTGG
Organism: Bacteroidota bacterium; assembly: GCA_041167815.1. Lineage (GTDB taxonomy): Bacteria > Bacteroidota > Bacteroidia > Chitinophagales > Chitinophagaceae > Pollutibacter. The sequence goes on from JBEEMB010000030.1 coordinate 9,021, forward strand.
AACTCCTGCAATAATGTCTTCCTTGGTATTGGGCAGGGCGAGATGACGGCAACTCCTTTGCAGATGGCAAATCTGATGTGCATCATTGCCAACAAGGGATTTTTTTACACCCCTCATTTTGTGGAGCGGATCGATGGCATGGGTGCCGAAGATACCGTTCTGCAGCGTTTCAAAACCAAGCACGCGGTCACCAGGATTCCCAGAGAAGCATATGAAGCCGTACAGTTGGGCATGCAGGATGTGGTAGATCACGGAACGGCCTGGATGGCCAGGATAGATGGTATTACCATGGCAGCGAAGACGGGGACGGCTGAAAATTACGGCATCATCAATGGGAAGCGGGAAAAGCTGGAGGATCACTCCTGGTTTGTATGTTTTGCACCACGGGAGAATCCTAAAATTGCCGTGGCGGTGGTAGTGGAGAATGCCGGATTTGGAGCAACCTGGGCCGGCCCGATTGCCTCTCTTATCGTAGAGAAATATCTGAACGACACCCTCCGAACCCATCGGCTGAAAGAGGTGGATCGGATTGCTTCCAAAGAGATCATCCTTCCTGTCATCAGACAGAAACGTCAGCGACTTGATTCCATAAGAAAGGCACGTACGGAGGCCTTGGAAAGAAGTGTCACCAGCGGCAGAAGCGTTGCAGGTGGCGGGTTTACAGCGCTGAATACAACAGGCCATAAATCAGCGGATGTGGGTTCCGAAAGAGGAACGAAGACCATTTCCATGAAATCGGGTACTAAGCAGCAGCCATACCGAGATCAGAAGGAGCCAGTCAAGCGGCATCCCAACCATCAGGCAGCAATAATCAGAAAAGATGAGGGCACGAAATCCTGAAATTGCCCGAGGGGTGGACTGGGCCACCATCGCCATATATCTGATGCTGGTGAGCATCGGGGTGATGAGTATTTTTGCTGCTACATATCGGGATGAGTCGGTGTTGCAGGGTTTTCTTTCCCTGAAGACCGATTACAGCAAACAGGCATTGTTTTTTCTGATATCGGTGGTGCTGGGTATTTTCATTCTGCTGATTGACAGTAAGTTATTTACGGCAACGGCAAATATTGCCTATGTGGCCGGTATCATATTGCTTCTGTTGGTGTTTCCCTTCCATACCGAAGTAAAAGGTACCAAGTCGATCATTCGATTTGGGACTTTCCAGCTTCAGCCTGCAGAGCTTTGCAAGATTTTCGTGAATCTGGCCCTGGCCAAGTATCTCTCCCAGCTTGAAACTGATTTCAGCAGGCTGAAAGATCAGTTGATCGCTTCCGCATTGGTGCTGCTTCCGGCGGTATTGGCTATTTTCCAGAGTGAGACGGGACTGGCATTGGTATATTTTTCATTCTTCCTGGTCATGTACCGGGAAGGTTTGCCACCCGTTGTGCTGGTTGTGGGGATTTCTTTGATCGTACTTGTCATTGCCACGCTCCTGTTGGATCCCAACCTGTTGGCTGGGATACTGACTGCTTTGGCGATTGCGGCTATTTATCTTTTTCGAAAATCGTTTCGCAGGAACAGGGGGCTGCTTTTCCTGATCATAGGTTGTTGGTTCGTGAGTGTCGGCATCCAGCGTTTCGCCGTTCCCTTCGTGTTTGAAAAGGTGCTGAAGCCCTATCAGGTTCAGCGGATATATGCAACGGTAGGCAGGGACTTCACAGTTGATCCCGAGACGATGTCCGAAGAGGATATACGTAAGTTGGAAGACCGGAAAAAGGCGACCAGTTACAATGTAAAGCAGAGTAAAATCGCCATTGGTTCGGGTGGATTCCTTGGAAAGGGGCTGATGAAAGGTACGCAGACCCGATATGATTTCGTGCCAGAGCAGCGGACGGATTTCATTTTTTGTACGGTGGGCGAGGGATTTGGCTTTTTGGGAAGTGCCGTCTTGCTTATGCTTTATCTGTTACTTCTTTTGCGTATCGTGCAAATAGCAGAGCGTCAGCGCAGCACTTTTTCGAGGTGTTATGCATATGGAGTGGCTTCTGTGATCTTCTCCCATGTTCTGATCAATATTGGCATGACGGTGGGGCTGGTGCCTGTGATCGGTATTCCCTTACCATTTATGAGTTATGGCGGAACGGCGCTGCTTACATTCACCGTGTTGCTGGCGATCCTTGTACGGTTGGACGCAGACAGACTCATGAATCTGCGTTGAGTACAGGATCGAGGAATTCGTCGCTCATTATCTTTGAGATGAACCTTCCTTTTGGCTTGATGTTGCCAGCGTGTTAGAACAATTATTCAATCAACAAGCATGAAAATCATACCATTATCAGAGGGAAGTTTTACCATTGACCAGGGTAAGGAATTCATACCTTTTGATACTTCCAGTGATCAATTGACGGATCGAGCCCGGGGTAGTCTGCTGGTGGAGATCCAGCCATTTGTGGTGATAACGGAAGAAGACGTCATACTGCTGGATGCAGGATTAGGTTTTGCCGACGACGATGGTATTCTGCAAATCCATCGTCATTTGGTGGATCATGGATTGAACCCGATGGATGTCACCAAGGTGCTGATGTCGCATCTTCATAAAGATCATGCGGGTGGTCTTTCGATGCGGGATGTTTCCGGGAACAGGATGCCTGCTTTTCCGATGGCCACATATTATGTTCAGCGTCTTGAATTCGAGGCAGCCATGCACGGCGGTTCTTCGTCTTATCGTCCGGAATCCATTGAGTTTTTATCCGACAGTGATCGATTGGTATTGCTTGATGGTGATGGGTGGATTGGAGATAATATACGTTATGCATTGAGTGGAGGACATTCTCCATTTCATCAGGTGTTCTGGATTGAATTTGGTGGTGTAAAGATCTTTTTTGGCGGCGATGAAGCTCCGCAACTGCATCAGATGCGTCATCGTTTCATGGCCAAATATGATCATGATGGACGAAGAGCCATGGAATTACGTCAGACCTGGTGGGAAGAAGGGTTGGAAGCCGGTTGGACTTTTTTATTTTATCACGACTTGAAATCCCCTGTTTTTCGGGCCGGGGCATAAAAAAAGGCTAGCCCTAGAAAGAGCCAGCCGTTGCTAACCTATGAAAAACACCGTGATAAAATTAATAATTATTTTCAGAAACCCAACTTCCGTTTTCGTAAATATTTTCAGATGGAAAGTATTCTGTCTGAGCGGTGATTAAAGGGGCGTTTGTTCGAGTGGCATCCGATTTTTTTTCTGATGTGGTCTCTGTTGCGGGCGTTGTTGAGGGACACTTTTTCTTCTTCTTTCTGCCTCGTGTTTAACCATTTCTCTGAATCGGTCGGCAGAACCAAACACTTTGTTTGCACGATCCTTGCCAAGGCTTTTGGAAAATTCTTCTCTATATTTTTTTCGGATGTCCAGCATTTTTTGTTGACGGTCCAGTGGATCATGATTTGGGGCAGACCGATCGAAGGCTGACTTGAGATCTTTACGGTATTTGTTGTACACCGGCCAGAATTGCTGGGCTTCTTCGGGTGTGAGTGCGAGTTCCCGGGTGAGGTATGCCACATGCATGGCTTCCAGCCTTTGTATTCCGGGACCGGGGTTACCGCCTTTACCGGGTTGCGCAATTGCAGCTGAAGCGCTGAATACAGTAATCAAGATGATCATTAAGTGTTTCATATCCATGTATTTGTGTGTTATAGCATCAGCTATTCGTTGAGGGTGGGAATGTCGGTGATATATGCCTCTAATTCATCGATCGGGATGGCATCCATTTGTTGTATCAATTTTTCCGGTGCTGTCAGCAGATCTGCACTGGCAAGGAATTGTTCTTCTACAGTTTTCATAGAAGCGGAAGCGTCAAATGCTGCGGGAATCTCCGAGGTTTCCGCGAGGTAAGCATTGATGTCAGCATCGCTGAACCCAACGGAGTCAGGCAAATTGGTGACCGTAGACGATGCTTCAGTCATGTTGCGTAGCGTGAAGGGGCTATCCATCATGAGTTTACCCAGCAAGAGCAATCCGGCCAGCGCTGCCGCTGCCGACCATACGCTTATGAGGTTGATTTTTTTTATCTTATTATTTTTTGACGCATTGTCTTCTATTATATTTATTTCTTTGTCGAAAGATTGAATTGTGGATGTGTCATCATTCCATCGTCCTTTGACGCCACGTCTTTTCATATCACTGAGCAGCGGTGAAATTCTTTCGATTTCCGGACCGGGAGCATCTGATGTATTTAATCCCCAATGATCTTGTATTGACTGCAGGATGTTTGCCCGTTGTTTGGCAAAGTAGTCAGGTGGCAGCCGGAAGGGCATGTCCTTCGGCCAATCATCTGGTGTTTCCTTGTGTAAATCTGAATGCTCTTGCATGATGTCTTATATGAGACTAATTAAATTTGCGGGTGGTTTAATCTTCCAGCATGGATCTCTCCACCTTTTTCACTGCATGATGGTAGCTGGCTTTTAGCGCGCCTACGGACGTGCCGAGCACGCGACTCATTTCTTCGTAGGGCATTTCATCGAAATATCTCAGGTTAAAGACCAGCTTTTGTTTTTCGGGTAGTTGTTGGATGGCGAGTTGAAGTTTCCATTCCAGTTTATTTGCATCAAAACCTTCTTCAGCCTGGAGTTGTTCGGTCATCCACACCGGTACTTCTTCTATGCTGATGGCAGCTTTTCTCTTTTTTTGTTCGAGGAAGCTGAGGCTTTCGTTGGTTGCAATCCGGTACAGCCATGTGTAGAGTTGTGCATCCTGACGGAAGCCGTTCAAACCTTTCCAGGCCCTGATCAGACTGTTTTGAAGCACATCATTGGCATCTTCATGGTCAATGACCAGCCTCCGGATATGCCAATATAGCCGCTCCTGATATTTTGTCAGGATGGCTTCAAAGGCTTTCTCACGGGTGCCTGAAGTTTCGAACATCCGGAGAATCTCCCCGTCGTGCAAGTGATTTGACATGGTCATTTTGACGCCGTTTCAAGAAAAAACCCGTCTTTTGGACGGGTCATTTGATGAAAGGTTTAAAACGGCCTTGTTGCGGTTATTTTCGACTGATGACTTTTTCTGCGGCGGCCACGATGTGTTCTGTTTCCAGCCCGTATTTACGGAGGAGTTCAAGTGGTTTTCCGCTTTCGCCGAATGTGTCCTTGGTGCCGATCATTTCGATGGGTGTTGGGCATTCCCTGGCGGCGAGTTGGGCGATGCTGTCTCCCAGACCGCCGATCACATTGTGCTCTTCCGCAGTAACAGCGCAGCGTGTCTTTCTCAGCGATGAAAGTACTGCTTCTTTGTCGAGTGGCTTGATGGTGTGAATGTTGATGACTTCCACAGATATGCCTTTCTCTTCGAGGATGCGTCCGGCTTCCACGGCTTTCCAAACCAGGTGACCGCATGCGAAGATGCTCACATCGGTTCCTTCAGACAGTTGTTGTGCTTTTCCGATGATGAATGGTTCGTCAGGGGAAGTGAATATGGGCCATACCGGGCGTCCGAAGCGGAGATAAACGGGCCCGTCATATTCCGCGACAGCGATGGTTGCGGCTTTTGTCTGGTTGTAATCACATGGTACGATGACGGTCATGCCAGGCAGCATTTTCATCAATCCGATGTCTTCCAGGATCTGGTGTGTGGCGCCGTCTTCTCCGAGGGTCAGACCGGCATGAGATGCGCAGATTTTTACATTTTTACCGGAGTAGGCTACAGATTGACGAATCTGGTCGTAGACCCTGCCTGTAGAAAAGTTAGCGAAGGTGGTGGTGAACGGGATTTTTCCGGCGGTTGCCAGTCCTGCCGCCACACCAATCATGTTGGCTTCAGAAATTCCGCATTGTACGAATCTTTCAGGGAAGTCTTTAATGAAAGCGTTCAACTTCATGGAGCCGGCCAGATCTGCGGTCAATGCCACTACGTTGGGGTTGGTTTTCCCGAGTTGGTGGATGCCGTCTCCGAATCCGCTGCGTGTATCTTTCTGTCCGGTGGGTTGCAGGTCTTTCAGCATGTGGTCGTGGGTTTCTTTACGATGCCGCAAAGTAAAACCAATCCGTCGGTAATCCGTCCGGTCTGCATCGTATATTTTGCAATTCCTGTTCCGATCAGTTGAATTTGAAGTTTTTCAGCGGAAATGTCCGTGTTTCCTGTTGGATTTCCTGTTCCCATTTCCATGCGGTCAGCATGATATCTTCCAGGGAAAATTTTGGTTTCCATTGCAGTTCGTGTTCAGCCTTGTCTTTGTTCGCATAGATGGCGATGACATCACCCGGTCTGCGCTCACCGATATTATAGTCAAGTTTTCGTTGGTTGACTTTTTCGAAGGCTGAAATGGCTTCCAGCACGGATATTCCGTTGCCGGTGCCTAGGTTGAAAGTCTCACAGTTGCTCGGATTGCGATGATCAATGAGATATTTCATGGCCAGGGTATGGGCATGGGCGAGGTCGCAAACATGAATGAAATCACGGATGCATGAGCCATCCCTTGTGGGATAGTCGTTTCCAAAGACGGTGAATGGCGGTATCTTTCCGATGGCCGACTGCGTGATCACCGGTACGAGGTTCTGGGGTTTATCAATCGGCCATTCGCCGATGATGGAAGAAGGGTGTGCTCCGGCGGGGTTGAAATATCGAAGCAGGATGCACTGAGTCGGATTGACCCTGGCAAATTCACGGATGATGGTTTCTCCCATTTGTTTGGTGGAGCCGTAAGGCGATTCCGCGGGCTTTTGCGGCGTTTCTTCCGTGACAGGTATGCTGTCTGGATTTCCGTAGACGGTGCAGGAGGAGGAGAATACGAAGTAAGGGATTTTGTATTCCTCAATGCAACGCAGGAGGTTAATCAGAGAGGTGAGGTTGTTGTGATAGTAGAGGAGTGGTTTTTCGACGGATTCCCCAACGGCTTTATAAGCGGCGAAGTGGATCACACCGGCGATGTCGTCGTTTTCTGCGAAGATGGCATGCGTGTCATCAAAGTCGCACAAGTCGACTTTGTAATTCTTTATTTTCTGGTTGGCGATCTTTTCAACGCCTTCCAGCAGTCTTGTGCCGGATCGTGCGTTGTTATCCACGGAAATGACCTCGTATCCGTTTTCCACGAGATCCAGCAATGTATGGCTGCCGATGTACCCACAGCCACCTGTGACTAGGATTTTCTTCATTGGGTTGTTTGGTATGAAGGGTTAGGAGCGTGTATTGAAATTACGATGTAAGGGGATCAATTTGTCAACAAGCCGGCAATGTAAGCGCCATATCCGCTTTTCATGAGCGGTTCAGCCAGTTTCATGAGTTGATTTTCGTCAATGAAACCTTTTCGCCAGGCGATTTCTTCGATGCAGGCGATTTTGATGCCTTGCCGTTGCTCGATCACCTGAATGAACATGGAGGCCTGCATCAGAGAATCAAAGGTTCCGGTATCCAACCAGGCGGTTCCTCTCTCGAGGATGGAGACTTTCAGCTTTCCTCTGTTGAGGTATTCGCGGTTGACATCGGTGATTTCATATTCTCCGCGGGGCGAGGGTTTCAGTTGTTTTGCGATGGATACCACTTCGTTGTCATAGAAATAAAGGCCCGGTACGGCGTATCTGCTTTTTGGTATGGAGGGTTTTTCTTCGATGGAAATGGCATTGTTATGTTCATCAAATTCCACGACGCCATATCGCTCCGGATCACTCACGTGGTAAGCATAAACGATACCTCCGTCAGGGTTGTTGTTTTTTTCCAGCATCTTGCCAAGTCCTGCGCCGTAGAAAATGTTATCTCCGAGTACGAGGGCAACAGCGTCTTTCCCGATGAAGTCGGCACCAATCACGAAGGCCTGGGCGAGTCCATTGGGTTCCGCCTGAACGGCATAGGATATCTCCAATCCGAGATGACGGCCATTACCGAAGAGTTTTTGAAACTGCGGCAGGTCATGAGGGGTGGAAATGATCAGGATCTCCCGGATACCCGACAGCATCAGGGTTGACAATGGATAATAGATCATGGGTTTGTCGTAGACCGGCATGATCTGCTTGCTGATGGCGTAGGTGATGGGATAGAGTCTGGTGCCTGAGCCACCCGCCAGGATGATTCCTTTCATGGTAATGCTGTTGAGGTTGTTTCTCCGGCAAATATGGTGTTTTATTCGCGGGTGGACAACGGCACAACGGTCAAATCAGTTGTTGTGAGACTGATTTGATCAATTAAATGAAGAGCCAAACAAGGTGATATACGATCATGGCGACGGCTGCGCTGACCGGAATGGTCAGAATCCAAGCCCATAGCAGGTTGATCGTTACACCCCAGCGCACGGCGGAGAGGCGTTTTGTAGCGCCCACGCCAATGATGGAACCGGTGATGGTATGCGTGGTGCTGACAGGGATTTTGAGTGCTTCCGTCACGAACAGGGTGATGGCACCGGCGGTTTCCGCGGCCACACCTTCGAATGGTGTCACTTTGGTGATGCGGGTTCCCATGGTCTTGATGATTTTCCATCCACCACTCATCGTGCCCAGGCCAATGGCTGCGTAGCATGCCAGGGGCACCCATACTGGCATTTGATCAAATGTCTGGATGGAGCCGCTGGCGATCAAGGCTGCGGTGATGATACCCATTACCTTTTGGGCATCATTTCCACCATGTCCAATGCTGAAGGCAGCGGAGGATACGAGTTGCAGACGTTTGAACCAGATATTCGCTCTTGTTGCGTTCAGGGTATTGAGGAAAATGGTGAAAACGGCCAGGGTCAAGAGTATGAAAGCGAGCAAAATCCATTTGAAATTCTTGCCATAGAAAATCAGTCTGGCGGTATAAGATTCGTAGTGGGTACCTTCACTCAATTTAGAGGCATCGAATTCAAGGTTTGCAGAAAGAAACCAGATGATCCCTCCGATCACCAGCCCGGCCATAAGTTTTGGGATGATTCCTTTTCTAAAGGAATGAATGAACCACAGCGAAATGATGAATGCCATGAGCATACCCACCATGGGAGCCACGAGGATGAACATGACGGTTTTGAGGATGGGTTCGGAATTGATGGCTCCGAAACCGGCGTGTGCGACACCAGCTCCTGCAAATCCGCCAATCAGGGTGTGGGAGGATGATGACGGAATCCCGAACCACCAGGTCAGGAGGTTCCAGAATATGGCTGCTACCAAGCCAGCGAATACGATGACGAGGCCTGCCTGGCCTGCCACAACATCCGCTTTTACGGTTTTAGCGATGGTATTGGCTACGCCGTGGTCTTTGAAGATGAAGAAGGCAGCGAAATTGAACAGGG
>JBEEMB010000071.1:0-5981 GCA_041167815.1 Bacteroidota bacterium
AGCCTGATCCCTGATTTTAACATCATGCTGTTGTTTTTTTACTCGATTTTGCGCGTTTCAGGTCTTTTTTATTGGGTGTAAAATGCGTAAAAATATCGGTTGGATATCGGCAAACTATCAAGCCAAATAACGAAGTTTGCGCAAGTATCATGAACATTAAACTCACCAGGCCGCTCGCCTTCATGGATTTGGAAACGACCGGCATCAACCTGTCGTCAGACAGGATCGTAGAGCTCGCCATCGTCAAGGTCCACCCGGACGGCTCCGAAATTAGAAAGCGCAGGTTGGTGAATCCGGAGATGAGGATTCCGGCCGAAAGTACCGCCATCCATGGTATTACTGATGAAATGGTTAAAGACGCGCCTACATTTCGGGAAATCGCCAACGATGTTCGTCAGTTTCTTGATCAATGTGATCTGGCAGGCTATAATTCCAACCGTTTCGATTGGCCCATGCTCGTGGAGGAACTGCTTCGCGTAGGCCTGGATTTCGATATGAACGGAAGGAAAATGCTCGACGTACAGCGGGTCTTTCATGTGATGGAACCCCGAACACTCGCTGCAGCGGTCAAATTCTACTGCCAGGAAGAACTTGTCGGCGCGCACAGTGCAGAGGCTGATGCTTACGCCACATGGAAAGTTTTCAATGCCCAGCTATCCCGATACGAAAAACTTGGGGATACAATTGACAGTGTCATTCAATGCATCGGAGACGAACCAATTGTCGATTTTGCTCGACGATTTGTGATGGAAAAAGGGGTTGAAGTCTTTAACTTCGGGAAATATAAGGGAAAGGCGGTGGCTGATGTGTTGAGGAATGAACCATCATACTACGATTGGATGATGAAGGGCGACTTCCCCATGCATACCAAACAAAAACTATCGGAGATCTTCAACAGGACATTCCTTCGGAAATCCTGAAATGCAACCATGTAGTACAAACGTAAAGCCCAATTGATAAACAGACCCACTCGACCATACGTTGGAAAAACTGGTGATCATACCGACTTATAATGAGCTGGCTAACATAGATACCATCATTCGCTTTGTGTTCGACATGAAGCAGGATTTTCATATCCTGGTGGTGGATGATAATTCTCCGGACGGAACGGCCAATGTTGTGCGTTCCCTGCAGGAAGAATATAAGGATATGCTCTTTTTGGAAGAGCGTAAGGGCAAACTGGGGTTAGGTACCGCATATATCCACGGGTTCCGTTGGGCGCTGCGTAAGGGATATCGGTTCATTTTTGAAATGGACGCGGATTTTTCACACGACCCGCGCGACCTTCAGCGGCTTTACGAGGCTTGTCATACGCAGGGTGCAGATGTGGCTGTAGGGTCCAGATATACGGAAGGTGGCAGTGTGAAAAACTGGCCCCTGGAAAGAAATCTGCTATCAAAAAGCGCGGCCATTTATACCCAGATGATCACCTGGATGCCCGTAAAGGATCCCACGGCCGGCTTCGTCTGCTACCGCCGCGAAGTGCTCGAAACCATCAACCTCAACCAGATCCGTTTCGTGGGATATGCCTTCCAGATCGAGATGAAATTTGCCGCCTGGAAACTCGGATTCCGCATCCAGGAAGTCCCCATCGTATTCACAGACCGCAAACTGGGGGTCTCCAAGATGAACAAAGGCATCATCAAGGAAGGGATTTTCGGCGTGATCTCCATCCAGTGGCAGAGCATGTTCAAGAACTATCGCAACAGGGTCACCCAATCCGCCGGCTGAGCGTTCCCCCGGTATATACCGGCTTATCAGACGCTCAATATTTCCCATGAAGCAATCTTTCCTGAAACTACACATCGCCATCCTGCTGGCAGGCCTCACCGGCGTGCTAGGCAGACTCATCACCCTCGATGAGGGGCTGCTGGTCTTGTACCGCATGGGCATCAGCAGCCTGGCCATGTTCGCCATTGCTATGCTGGGTCGGAACCTACTCATGCCTGCCCGTTCGGACCTGCTCCGATTGTTGGGGACAGGCGGCATCGTGGCCCTGCACTGGGTACTCTTTTACGGCAGCATCAAATACGCGAACGTCTCCATCGCACTGGTATGTTTTTCCACCGTCGGTTTTTTCACCTCCATCCTCGATCCGCTCATCACCGGCAGGCGATGGCTGATGAGGGAACTGCTGCTGGGCTGTGCCGTGATGCTCGGCATCTGGCTTATCTTCAGCTTCGACGCGGCTTTCAGGACCGGCATCCTCCTCGGACTGGTCTCTTCATTCATGGCGGCCTTGTTCACCGTACTCAATAAAATCCTCCTGCGTCATCACACCGCAGAATCCCTCACCCGCTGGGAGATGACCGGCGGCTGGCTCTTGCTGACCGCCCTGCTGCCGTTTTGGCTGCACTGGTTTCCGGCGAGCCGCCTCGTGCCAACCCTCTCAGATCTCGGCTGGCTGATCTTTCTGGGCCTCTTTTGCACCGTGTTCGCCTTCCGGCTCTCGATGGATGCGCTGAAAGATATTTCGCCTTTCACGGTGAACCTGAGTTACAACCTGGAGCCCGTTTATGGCATCCTGCTGGCCTTTGTGCTCTTTGAAGAAAACAAGTACCTGGGCAAGGGCTTCCTGCCCGGTATGCTCATCATCCTGGCGACGGTCGTCATACAAACCTTGCTCGCATGGCGGGAACGCCGTCAACGCGGTTGATCAGTGAAAAATGAATAAGTTTGAACTATTCTCACAATCCATCCATTTATTGAGACTCAGATAAATCCTAAATATGAAGAGAAGGCTGTTCACACTCCTTTGCGCCATCACCCTGGCCTCCGCCGTTTTCGCACAGAAAAAACCGCTCGACCACTCCGTGTACGACGGATGGCAGAATATGGGCGATCGGAAGATCAGTCCCGACGGCCGTTGGGCCCTCTATAACGTGGACGTGCAGGAGGGTGACGGCACCCTCTACCTGCAGCAGACCGACGGATCCGGTAAAAAGGCCTTCCCCCGCGGATATGCCGGCGAGATCAGTCGGGATGGCCGCTTTGCCATCTTTAAGATCAAAGCGCCCTATGCAGATACCCGTCGCGCCCGCATCCAGAAGAAGAAACCCGAGGAGATGCCGAAGGACTCCCTTGTCATCGTTCTGCTTGGGACCGATTCCCTTATTCGCATCCCCGGGGTCAAATCCTTCAGGATGCCGGAAGAAGGAGAAGACTGGCTGGCGATTCATTTAGAGCGCAGGGCGTCGGATTCTGCGATGACCGGCCCCAAAAAGGATGATGCCAAAATCCTCCGAAAGGCGGATGATTCGGATCCTGCCCACCATCTTGATGCGGAAGGAGACGCACCTGGCGGCAATAGTACCGAGGGCACGGAAGTCCTGCTGCGGAACCTGATGACAGGCTTCCAACGCAGGTTCCCACTGGTTTCCGATCTCTTATGGAGTAAGAACGGCAGACTCCTGCTGCTCAAGGGTACGTCCTCCAAAGCGGTCAAGGGCAGTATGAATGTACTGTCGGTTTACCGTCCGCTGGAAGACTACCTCGATACCATCAGTCGCGGTGTAAATGAATATAAAAGTATGGCCGTTGACGAGGCCGGCCGTCAGATCATCTTCACCGCCGAACGCGACAGTTCGGCAAAGTCCTTGCAGCGTTTCCACAAGCTTTGGTATTGGAAAAATGGGTACGACTCTGCCCGGTTGTTGGTCGATCGAAACACCGTGGGCATGCCGCTCAACTGGGGCGTCAGCGAATACACATCACTGTCCTTCAGTAAGTCAGGCAAACGCATTCTCTTCGGCACCGCACCTGTCAGAGCCCCCCGGGATACCTCTCTCGTGGAGATGGACCTGGTCAGGATCGATATCTGGCATCATGAAGATGAATTCCTCCAACCGCAGCAGTTACGTAACGTGGAACGCGACCTCCGCCGCAACTACCCCGCGGTCTGGCACATCGATGCCGGCCGCATGGTGCAGCTGGCAGATAGCGACCTGTCACAAGTGATGATGTCCGCCGAAGGCGATGGTCCGTTGTTCATCGGTATTACGGATAAGGCCACCAGAAAACAAAGCCAGTGGCGCGGAAAGACATTCGATGATGTATACGCCATCGATCCGGTGGATGGCCGCCGCACCACTGTCATCAAGGGTTTGAACGGAAACGCACAACTGTCTCCCGAAGGAAAATACATATGGTGGTACGATGCTGCCAGTCGAAAATATTACACATGGAATGCCGGGAAGACCGTGCTGATTTCCGGTAAAGTGCCCGTCGCCCTGCACGATGAACGCTTCGACATGCCTGATGAGCCCAATCCCTACGGACCGGTCCGCTGGCTCGCAAACGACGAAGCGGTGCTGGTCTATGACCGCTTCGATATCTGGCAGCTTGATCCTCAGGGAATCAAGCCTCCTGTTTGTGTAACGGGTTGCGCGGGCCGTAAAACTGGTACGGTCTACCGTTATCTGCCGACCGATCCGGAAGAGCGCAGTCTAAAGGCAGGCCAGGTACTACTGCTCCGGTCTTTTGCTGAAAATACCAAAGAATCCGGCTTTGCGAGGCTGACCCTCGGCGGTCAGCAGGCTCCCGAGCCACTGATGTCCGGCGCCTATGCCGTCAGTATGCCGGTGAAAGCGAAGAACGCCGAGCGTTATATCTTCACCCGCGAAACATATGTCAATCCGCCGGATCTGCACGCCAGTGCCGACCTGCGCAGCGATATCCGGCTCAGCGCCATCAACCCTCAGCAGGCCAATTACAACTGGGGCACGGCCGAACTCTTTCGCTGGAAGGCCTATGACGGCAAGGATGCCGTGGGTATTCTCTACAAGCCCGCCGACTTCGATCCTTCCAAAAAATATCCGCTGATCTCTTATTTCTACGAGCGGCTGTCTGACGGATTACACAGCTACCTGCCCCCGGCACCCACGCCCAGCCGACTGAATATCTCATTTTTCGTGAGTCGCGGCTATCTGGTTCTGGCACCAGATATCATCTATACCAAGGGCTATCCCGGCAAGGCGGCTTTTGATTACGTCGTCAGCGGTGTACGTGCTGTCGTCAAGAAAGGATGGGCCGACAGCACCCGTCTGGGGCTGCAGGGACAGAGCTGGGGTGGCTATCAGACCGCTCACATCATTACTCGCACCCCGCTGTTCCGAGCTGCATGGGCCGGTGCGCCGGTCGCCAACATGACCAGTGCCTATGGTGGCATCCGCTGGGAGAGTGGCATCAACCGGCAGTTCCAGTATGAACACTCACAATCACGTATTGGCGCCACCCTCTGGGAAAACCCGAAACTCTACATCGAAAACTCCCCGCTCTTCCATCTGCCACGCAACAAGACGCCGCTGGTAGTCATGGCCAACGACGCTGACGGGGCCGTGCCCTGGTACCAGGGCATCGAGATGTTCACCGCCATGCGCAGGCTGGGTCAGCAGGTATGGATGCTCAACTACAACGGAGAGGCCCATAACCTCGTCGAACGCCGGAACAGAAAGGATATCCAAATTCGTGAGCAACAGTTCTTCGACTGGTTGCTCAAGGGAGAAAAGCCGGCCAAATGGATCACTGAAGGAGTACCTGCCACAGAAAAAGGAAGAGACTGGGGGCTGGGCTATTAAGATATCGAAGCACGTGATTGATCAAGCTGACGGCGGCAGAAGACGTTGAACTCGTCTTCTGTCCCGTCATATTCTTCGTCATCCAAATCATCCGTTTCGCGTTGAAAAAGACGATTATCGGCATAATCGATGGTGATCAGCCCGTCTTTGAGGACTACATTTTTTAGTGCTGACCAAGGAATTCTTTTGGGCCACCAGCCTCCGATGCGAATGTGATCGGCAGCAAATCCGATCTCCATCGGTTTGAGCGCTTCCGATTCAATCCTGGCCAGGGCAATCAACAACAATCCCATCCAGCTGAAGGGCGGGACCAGTATCATACCCGCTCCGGCGATGGCAAGGGTGATCTCCTGCCTGGAAGGACGTCCCCTGCGTTGTTGAAGGATATTCCAGAAAAAGAAAAAC
>JBEEMB010000171.1:0-2566 GCA_041167815.1 Bacteroidota bacterium
TCGATTCGATATTATCTGGATCGATGCTGCTCAGACCATCACCTCCGTCGGAAGTGCGGTTGCTACCCCGGGCGGAGACGTCACCCCTCGCTCCAAAGTTTGTATTGTCGATGGGTACACCATTGACGACGATCAATGGAGAATTGTTACCACCGAATGATGACTGGCCACGGATCCTGATCTTGCTGGTACCCGCCGGGCCCGAACCAAGCGAAGTGATATTCACACCGGCGATCTTACCTTCAAGTGCGTTCATAAAACTCGAACTGCGATTGACGGTCACCTGGTCTGGCGGAACGGTAGCGGTGGCATAGCCAAGGCTCTTTTGTTCGCGTTTGATGCCGAGGGCCGTCACCACGACCGTCTGCATGCTGGCCGCTGACTCGGTGAGCGTTACATTCACACTACCGGTGCCGGATAACCGAAGTTCACGCGTGACGTATCCGATGGATGAAAATACGAGGGTGGCCTTTGCATCAGGTACACTCAATGTGAAATTACCCTGCGCATCCGTAGTGGTTCCTGACCCTCCGCCCTTGACTTGAACCGTGACATTTTCGAGGGGTTTCCCGTTGGCATCCGTCACTTTCCCGGAGATGTTGACATCCACGGGTAATGGCACCGAAGCAACCACAGGTTCGAAAACCGGGTCGATCCGTTCTTTCACCACGATATGCCGCTCGATCACACCCGCCGTCAACGGCTGATGGCTGAAACAAGCCTTCAGTGCCTCGTCCAACGTGGCGTCTTGAAGGGAAATAGAAACAGGACGCGCTTTTTGGATGTCACTTTTTGTATATACGAAGGTGTATCCGGTCTGTTTGGTGATCACACGAAATACCTCTTCCAGGGATGCATCCTTGCGCTTAATGGTCACCCGCTGTGCATAACCTTCTGAAAAGGCATGCAAGCAACAGAAGAACAGAAAAAGGCAGGACAGTTTCATCGCGATAATAAATTGTCTGCTGATCAGCCGATGGCATGGAAAACTGCCACGGCTAGTGCTTAATTGCATAATTTTGCCATGTTTGGGTTTGGAAATAAGAGTGTCGCAACTGCTTGATTCTGCCCGGACTACATTCGGGGATTCGGCCTGCCAGCCGGATCCCTTTTTTGTCCAGGTCACTTCATGTGACTTGTTCAGACATATGGCTCATTTTTGGGTTATCAATGTGGGATCACCCTCCAGGCATCCCCGCTTTTTTCAAATTTCACCTTTCCGGTCATCTCCAGCGCCTTCAACACAACATCGATCCGCCCCTCCTCCGGAAAACTGGCATAGAAAGACTCCCGAATCCGCTCATCATATTCAAGCCTGACATCGAAGGCACGGGACAGCGCCCGACACACCTGACCGATATCCTCTCCTTCGAAGTGAAGCCTGCCCGTTCGCCATCCTATGACTTCCTGCACATCCAGCCCTTCTCGGATCCGTACAGCGGAGCTTCCGTGAAGTGCTTTAGATTGTTGCCCTGGTTTCAGTATCGTCAGGTTTTTTCGAGACCGGAAACCCACCGAACCCTCCAGCAATGTGGTACGGATTTCCGAATCGTCCTGATAACCCATCACATCAAAATGAGTTCCGAATACTTCGACAGATGCATCCCCCACTTTGACGATAAAAGGCCGACTTTTTTCGTGTGCCACTTCAAAATAGGCCTGTCCTGTCAACTCCACTTCCCGGACATCGTCTGAAAACCTCACCGGAAAACGAATGCCGGATGCGGCATTCAACCAAACGCGGGTACCATCAGAGAGTTTCACCTGATATCGCCCTCCACGCGGTGTTTCGATTTTATGATACAATGGAGAGACGACAGGTATCTGAGCTGCGCCGTATAACAGCAGGTCTCGGCGTTTGACGACAGACGCTCCGCCTTCCCGGGCGAGGGTGCCGTCATCCACCCCGCCGAGGGGTATCCGTGAGCCGTTGCCCAGGGTGAGGATGACTTCATCAGCAGCCTGGGCGAGCGGGACCTGACGAACCATGTGCGACCGACCAGCCAAATCAGATCCAGCAACCGTAGCCGTATGCTGCATCCAGCCATACCAGGAGGCTGTCAATACCAATAACAACAAGGCTGCCGCCATCAGCAGGGTTTTCTTATCCCACTGGCGACGGCGCTGTTGGCGCTGTTTCAAGGAAATCTCTTCCATCAGCCGGGAGTGTATCCTTTCGTCCACCCCTTCATCAACCCGGACAGCATCAGAAGCATTTGACAACATCGTACCAATCTCCTCACGGATGGCCTCATCCATGACAGGGTCATGGAGAGACTGCAGCAGAAGATCTAGTTCCTCCTCCCGCAGTTTTCCCTGCGCATAATTGCGCCAAAGTGATGCAAGCCGTTCCCTGTCCATCTCCATCCCTTTACGATTCAGTATCCGAAAAATGAAGACACCCGAGTTGGGGGAAAGTACTACCTCAAAACAAAAAAAATTGAAATAAAAATCTCCGATATATCAGGCGTGATCTTCATCGGTGTGCCTTCCCTGGAAACGCAATGATTGCACCGCTTTGGCCAGATGATTTCTGACAGTGTGGCGCGAAATACCCATGACGGCA
>JBEEMB010000233.1:0-3396 GCA_041167815.1 Bacteroidota bacterium
GGAAGCAGGATTATTGACAACAGAAACGTTCGCGCCACCAAAATTGACGAAATCATAGTTCAATCCTGTTGATTCGAAATTCAAAGGCAGGACCAATTCATCAATGGAGCTCACCTGACGCAGATCATCAAAGAAGAAAGTGAAATTAGCCGTTCCATTACCCATCGTACCAAGTTCGAAAATCAGTACAATGTTGTTGTAGCTATTCGATGCATTGATCGTGCGGAAATCAAACACCAGATCCTCCCACTGATTGGCTACGGTGGTGGCCACTTCCTTTTCGAAGTTGATACCGGGGTTGCCGGAGTTCTCTACTTTCAGCAGCACCTTCGCTCCTGCCCTTGGAGACCATACCTTCATCCGCATCACTTTGTTGGCGGAGAAATCTATAGGACTGCTCAACGTGAGTATACTGCCACCCCATACCTGTCCTGCACTTTTAACCATACGGCCCACCTTCGCGGAAGTGTTGATGCCTGCAGGCTGGGGGTTGTTTACGACGGTGGTTCCACCTCCGTCGAAATTGACCCAGTTGTACGTCTGACCAACCGTCTCGAAATCAAGCGGCAGCAACAATGGCAGACTGATGGTGATTGTCTTGGTGACAGTCGTGGTGGCAGCACCACCACTGAACGCCGTCACTTTCATGATATAAGTACCCGGCTTAGCATAGGTATGACTTATGGTCTCACCTTCCAGGAATGACTTGGGCACTTCATTAGGATCCTCACCAAACCAGACACGGAACATCGTCTCGTACTGAGCCTTGGCTGTTACGTTATATTTAAATGCACTTGAAGGATCAACGGTCGCCGTCATTTCCACGTTCTCAGGAGCACGGAAGGAAACAGTGAGCTTTTGTACGGCCTCCGTCATCTTGCCATTGACCTGAACACCTACCACTTTCACATCATAGGTTCCTTCGGCATATTTCCGCCTGACGGATCCACCGGTCTCGACTTTTGCAGGTGCCGTGGTGCCATCACCGAAATACACATTGTAATAAGCGACCCCCTCTCCATTTGGAAAAATCGTCACCATACCAGAATTATCCTGCGTGATGTCGAACATGGCAGACAACTTGGCAGGGGCGGCTGCAGCCTCTACGAAAGACGTATCCTCATAGGCCATCTTCTTACAACCGGCCGTGAACAACGCCGTTGCAGCAAGGATGGTCAAGATATATTTATTTGTCATCTTATATTTATTTGATGGTTCGCAATCAATAGCCGGGATTCTGTGTAAGACCGGAGATGTCGATTTCCTCCTGCGGGATCGGGAATACTTCGTTCTTGCCGACCTTGAAACCGGTGATCTTCGCGGCCGCCTGTCCGGTACGGACCAGGTCAAAGAAACGATCCCCTTCCATGGCAAGCTCAAGCCGGCGTTCATCCCAGATAGCCTGACGAAGTGCTGTACCCGTGGCCGTTATATTGTTCGCGTTGTTGCCGAAAGCACGGGCACGCACCCTGTTCAGGTATGTCTGTGCCTTGGTATCGTTCGGCGTCGCAGAACGGTTGAGGGCTTCTGCAGCCATCAACAACACATCAGCATAACGGATCGTCCTGTAGTTGTTCAGATAGTTGAGTTCGATCTGACCGGATGTCTCACCTTTACGAGGATGATATTTCTGGTTGTACAATCCCGTGTTCTTGTAGGGGGCTGTCAGGTAACTGATGTTCATCCCCGGATTGGCATTCTTGTATGCTTCAATGTCCAGGATAGTCACATCCTTCCGACGGTCACCGGCCGCATAGGCTGCAGCCAGTTCCTTGGTCGGCAAGTTGATGCTCCACCCTTGTGCGTAAGGACTGTTTCCGGCCAGGTTGCGCACACCGCACATCTGAACAGCGAGGTTGCCCTGTCCGCGTCCCGGGTTGCTCCAATCATAAAACGGACTTAGGTTGGAATACTGGATTTCGAATACGGATTCCGGTCCGTTTTCTCCCGTCTGCAGGAAGATGCTGCCAAAATTCGGCACCAGGGAGAATGGCCCATTCACCACATTCTCCAGCATGGTCGCGGCCGCTTCGAACTTATTTTGATACAACAGTACCTTGCCGAGCAATGCCTGTGCAGCGAACTTGGTGATCCGTCCCTTTTGATTGTTGACGGTCGGGAGTACGCGGATCGCTTCCGTCAGATCCGTCTCGATCTGCTTGTACACATCGGCCTTGGGTGCGCGCTGATACTGACGGGAATCGCCTGCAGATAAACGCTTGTCGGTGAACAAGGGGACATCACCGAACATACGGACCAGTTCAAAGTAGTAATAAGCGCGGAGGAAATAGACTTCCCCATACAAGGCATCCTTTCCAGCGAAATCCAGCTTACCCTTATTTTCATGCAGGTAATTGGCGCGGTTAATGCCTTCGTAGCAGGAACGCCACGCCTCTGTGAAATAAAAATTAGTAGGGTTGACCGTATAATCGTCAATCTGTTGCAGACCGAGCACATCAGTGGCGTTCTCTCCTCCGGTCACTGAATTGTCGGATGCCACATCTCCGATGACGGGATTGGCATACAACCACTGAAGGGGGCTGTAGGTACCGACGACCATCTTTTGATAATCATCCGCTGTGGTGAGATAATCATCCGCTGTGATCTGGAAATCCTCGCGCGGATCATAGTCGATGAATTTGCTGCATCCGGTCGACAGGGTAATGAAGCCTGCCGCCATGAGTATGTATGTCGCTTTCTTCATGATGATGCGTTGTAGATTAAAATTTGAGATCGAGTCCCACCGCAATGGAACGTGCCTGAGGATAGGCACCACGGTCGATGCCGGTATCGAAGATGCCTCCTGAAATCTCCGGATCGAAGCCGGTGTATTTCGTCAGGACAAAGAGGTTCCTTGCCTGCACATAAAAACGCAGTCCACCGAGCTTGGCCCGCTCGAGCCGGGCAGACGGGAAGGTATAACCGAGCTGAAGATTCTTCAGCTTGATGAACGATCCGTCTTCCACATAGCGGTCGGATGCACGGGTGTTGTTATTGGCATCTACAAAAGAATAACGCGGCATATTGGCATCATTGGTAGAGCCTTCACCTGTCCAGCGTCCCAGGACACTACGGAATTTGTTCGTCATCGCCAGGTTGCGCTCATAGGCACGATATACATCGTTGCCTACAGATGCATACACGAAGCTGCTCAGGTCAAAACCACGATATTCCAGGCTGAGTGACCAACCCATCGTAAACTCGGGGAATGGATTGCCGATCTGTGTGCGGTCATCCGCATTGATCACACCATCACCGTTGATGTCCACGAAACGGATATCACCCGGCTGTGCTCCGGGCTGCGAAGCATGCTTGGCGATGTCAGCTGCATTCTGGAACAGTCCGTCGGTCTTGAATCCGAAGAAATAACCGGGCGCATACCCTTCCTGAAAACGA
>JBEEMB010000249.1:0-3738 GCA_041167815.1 Bacteroidota bacterium
AGATATCGTGTTGCTCGACAACCCTTTCATCGGACTGGATGCCGGTGCCCGAAAGGCACTGGATGATATCCTCCTAACGCTTCGTCAACAAGGTAAGCGGATCCTGATCGTCACCGGCCCGGCACCGCTGCCTCATTGTGTGGATGGCATCTTCCGATTGGAGGAAGGCCGGCTCATTCCCTTTCAGGATCGACATGAATATGAAGCCTGGCGTACAACCCTGCAAAGTCATGCCCTGACAGCATCAACACATGCGCCCGAAGACATCCCACCAGCCTTTGAATATCGACCCTTTGACGTGGCCGTCCGCATCGAAGGGCTGCATGTAGCCTATGGCGAAAAAGTCATCCTCACCGGCCTCGACTGGACACTGAAGCGGGGCGAATGCTGGAGCATCTCCGGGCCTAATGGTGCCGGGAAATCCACCCTCCTTAGTCTGGTGTGTGGCGACAATCCACAGGCATTCGCCAATCGTATCAGCCTCTTCGACCGACCGCGGGGGTCTGGAGAATCCATCTGGGATATCAAGAAGATGATCGGATTCGTTTCTCCGGAACTGCATCACTACTTCGAAACCGGCAGCCGGGCGGGACAGGTCGTGGCTTCCGGACTCTTTGATACGATCGGACTGTTCCGAAAACCGAATCCTGTACAAACGGATATGGTTAACAGATGGATGGAAGCCACCGGCATCGCTCACCTGGCCGAGCGTCCGTTCGCAAACCTGTCGGATGGAGAACAAAGGCTCGTGTTGCTCACCCGGGCACTGGTGAAACAACCGCCCATGCTCGTACTCGACGAACCCTGCCAGGGACTTGATGAAGCTGAGACCCTGCGTTTCAATGCGCTGGTCGACCGGCTGTGCAGGAAGCTGGGCAAGACCCTGCTCTACGTCACCCATCATCCGAAAGATATTCCGTCTTGTGTGACCCGGCGGATTACGCTCACACCTGGACTGCCGCCCCTGGTTGAGTGACGATCATCTCCCGATGACTCCCGAATCTTGATTATCTTGCACCTATGCAGGCCTATCTGGATCTATTACGGCATATCCTGGAAAACGGCACCGATAAGTCGGACCGCACCGGCACAGGTACCCGAAGTGTTTTTGGGCATCAGCTGCGCTTCGATCTTTCTGAAGGTTTTCCGCTGCTGACGACCAAGAAACTCCATGTCAAAAGCATCATCCACGAACTGCTCTGGTTTCTGCAGGGAAGCACGAACATCGGCTATCTGAAAGACCATGGCGTTCGGATCTGGGATGAATGGGCGGACGCCAATGGAGATCTGGGACCCGTTTACGGCAAACAATGGCGCTCCTGGGAAGGTGCCGATGGACAAACGATCGATCAGATATCCGATGTGGTCGATCAGATCCGCCGCAACCCCGACAGTCGCCGGCTCATCGTCAGTGCATGGAATGTGGCCGAACTCCCGAAGATGGCGTTGATGCCTTGCCATGCCCTGTTTCAGTTCTATGTGGCGAATGGAAGGCTGTCCTGCCAGCTCTACCAGCGTTCAGCGGATGTTTTCCTGGGGGTTCCGTTCAATATTGCCTCATACGCGCTGCTGACCTTGATGATCGCTCAGGTATGTGACCTGCAACCGGGCGATTTTGTGCACACATTCGGAGATGTGCATCTCTACAATAATCATTTCGAGCAGGCCCGATTGCAGCTGACCCGTGATCCGCGGCCCCTGCCGGTCATGAAGATCGACCCATCGGTGAAAGACCTGTTTGCGTTCCGATATGAGCATTTCAGCCTCGAAGGATATGATCCGCATCCGGCCATCAAAGCACCCGTGGCCGTCTGAAAATCTGAGTGATGAACCAACAGCATTCCCTTTTGATCACGCTTATTGTAGCCGCCGGCGAAGACGACGCCATCGGTCGCGATAATGACCTGCTCTGGAAACTTCCGCAGGATATGCGTTTTTTCAAGAATACCACCTGGGGCATGCCTGTGGCCATGGGTAGGAAGACTTTCGAGTCGATGGGCTCCCGACCGTTGCCCGGCAGGTTCAACATTGTGATCAGTCGTCAACCGGATACCGCCTCTGATCGTTTGCCCGACCTTCGATATGTCAGCAGTCTGGATGCGGCCATCGCATGGGCCCGGGAAACCAACTGCCGGGAGCTCTTCATCGCCGGGGGGGCAGAGATTTATGCACTGGCCATGCCCCTGGCCGACCGTATCCTGCTCACCCGCGTACATGCCGACTTTCCGGATGCCGATGCCCATTTCCGTGGATTTGATCCTGAAGTCTGGAACCTTCGGTCAGAACAGCTCTTTCGGAAGGATGAAAAACACGCTTTCGATTTCACCATCCAGCGTTGGGAACGCAAGACGATTGAATCAAAACCGGTATAAAAATTACGCGTGTATCCCGCCCACCAACTGGCATTCAAATATCTGAACTACCTGCTGACCGCCGCCAATGGCAAGGGCCACGGCATACACTCCCCGTTTTTATACGATTTTACCGAGCAGCTCCTCAATGCGAAAGACCAACCCGAAGTGTTTCGTCGGATAGAAGGCCTCCGGACCCGGTTGAAACGCGACAAGACTGAAATCCCGGTCCTTGATCTGGGGGCCGGTTCCGTGTCTGATAATAAAAAAACACGACGCGTCTGTGATATCGCCCGCATGGCCGCCAAACCTCCGAAATACGGCAGACTTCTGCATCGTATCGCCCAACATTACGGGGCGAAGCGGGTCCTGGAACTCGGTACTTCCCTTGGTATGAGTTCCGCCTACATGGCTTCCGCGGCCGGGGTGCAGGAACTGCTGACCCTCGAAGGTGCTCCTTCAATCATGGAGGCGGCCGAAGCGAATTTCAAAACCCTCGGTTTGAAAAATATCCGAACGCTATGCGGAGATTTCGACCAGACACTCCCTCTGGCGTTGGATATGATGACGCCGGATCTGATATTTTTTGACGGCAATCACCGCTACGAACCGACCATACGATACTTCCATGCCTGCAAAGAACGTACGGGTGAGGATGCCATCTTCGTATTTGATGACATCCATTGGAGCCGCGAAATGGAAGATGCCTGGGCGGAAATCTGCAGGACGCCGGGCGTTACCTGCACCATCGATCTGTTCTTTGTGGGCGTTGTTTGCTTCAGATCCCACTTTCGGGAACCCCTCCACATCGGTATTCGATATTAAATTTTACCGGAAAGGATAACTGTCATGCACTGTCCTGACCGATTTACTTCCTTTTCGGTATTAAATGTCGTACCTTTGCCACTTCAATAAAAACCTTATGGTTGTAGGGGTTCTGAAGGAGAAAAGCCCGGAGACACGCGTCTCTCTGCTGGCCGAGACAGTGGCTGCAGTGGTTAAAAAAGGCTGGGATGTCTGGGTTGAACCAGGAGCAGGCATCACTGCCTTTTGTACAGATGAGGCGTATGTGGAAGCCGGTGCAAGTCTTCACTCCGCCGGTGAAATCCTCAGTTCGGCAGACATCGTGCTGTCCATCCATCGACCTGAAACCATCCCGGCGTCGGGCCGTGTCATGGTCGGCATGTACCAATCCCTGTTATACCCTGCAGAGATGAAAGCACTCACTGATGCGGGTGTGGTTGTGTTCAGCATGGAGCGCTTGCCAAGAACCACCCGTGCCCAGTCGATGGACGTGCTGAGCAGCCAGGCAAATATTGCCGGCTACAAGGCGGTACTTACCGCAGCCAACACTTATGGAAGGTATTTCCCCATGTTTATGACGGCC
>JBEEMB010000250.1:0-3248 GCA_041167815.1 Bacteroidota bacterium
ATCTCCACCCCTTCATCATACCCCTCCTGCATCTTCTGAATCCATTGGTCTGACAGAGGTACACAGTCTGCATCCGTCAACAGCAAGATCTCATATTTGGCGGATTTGATCCCTACTGAGAGCGGATATTTTTTCCCGGGAATATGCATGGCTTCCTGAACCAGTTCGATCGGCCGCAAATGCCTGAACTCCTTGTGCAGCCCTTCAAGCAGATAGGTTGTTTCATCGACGGAATTATCATTCACCACGATCACCTCATGCGTGCTGGAATACTTTTGCACGAGCACTCCTGGCAGGTTCCGGTTCAGGTTTTCTGCTTCATCGCGGGTACAAATAATCACGGATACGGCCTGCTGACGGGTCATCTCCCGTTCCGGCGCTTTGTAGAAAGCCAGTCTTCTGAAAAAATAAAGCAGATAGAATAGCTGGACCAGGGTGACCACACCCAATAACGCCACCAGTATCAGTCCGGAGGATGAGAACATGACCGCGAAAATAAGTCTTTTGCAGGCATCCCGAATCGTCTGGCCCGGATCATTTACCCCGTCCGAACAACAACCGCAGATAGAAACGAGGGTCCCGGAATCGGTGTCTCAGGTCGACATCATTGAACATGCAGGTCATCAACTCCCGCAACTCCTGGTTGCGGGCGCCTATACGCATCAGAAAATTAAAAAGCCAGGGATAACGCACCATCTGCTGCAGCTTGTGGCTGATATTCAACTCAGGACCCAACACCCGGTAAACATCTGCTTCATAGGCTGCCAACTCATCGCTTGGATCTCCACCCTTCTCCAATGCAGCCACCGCATGTTTAGCAGCATAATGACCGGCATACAGCGCGTTACCGATACCTTCTCCCGTGAATGGGTCGATGAGGTGGCCCGCATCTCCCACCAACATAAAATGATGGCCATGCAGGCGGACACGTTCACTGCCCAACGGCAAACCATAACCACTGATGCCTCCGATACGCTCTGCCCCCTTGAATCGCTCCTTCATCACCGGATCTTCGGAAATCGTCCGATCCAACATCGCACGTAAATCTTTGCGCTCCTTGGAAATGGCACTGCTCAGCATGCCAAGCCCCACATTCGCCTCGCCGTTCGGCAATGGAAATATCCAGAAGTAACCGGGGAGTACCCCTTTTAAGAAATGTAATTCAATGAAATTATGCCGATGCATGCCCTGAACACCCTTATAATATGCGCGGACACCGGCACAATGATGGTCGGGGTGCATTTTAAGTCCGGCGATATTCCGGGCAAAAGACGAATGCGCGCCATTGGCTACGACCAGCAGCCTGGATTTGATTCGGACACTTCCGTCTTTTGCCGACACCAGCCATCCGTCCGACAGCTGCTCATACACATCGATAGATACCCCCTCCATCAGTCGGATTTCCGGCCTGCGGCGCAGTTCATCCACCATGAAATTGTCGAAGTCGATCCGCTTGCTCACAAACCCCACAGGTTGATCCAGATGGCGTTCATAATCCAGCTTTAACGGGATATCCATACCAATCCGGTTCGGTGCCACGAAAGTCACACCCCAGCTATCTGACTTGCCTTCAAACTGTCTCAGCCTGGCACCCACCTCAGGATCAATGCGGTTGAGTATCGTGAAAACCTTGCCACTCAATCCGTCGCCACATATCTTATCCCTGGGAAAAACAGCCTTGTCCACCACAATGGAATGTACACCCATGCGCGCCAGTTGCAGCGCCGTGGCGGCACCTCCTGGTCCGGCACCGATGATACACACATCGGTTTGAAGGTCAAGGTCATTCATCATCATTGTCTTTTTTAGCAGAACCGCGGATTGATGGCATGCCCCCCACAACAATCACAATCTCCCCCTTAACGCCCTTTTCTTTAAAATATGCCGCTACCTCTGTTAGCGATCCCCTTCGAATCTCTTCGAATTTCTTCGTTAGCTCACGGGACACAGCACAAGGCCTGTCTGCCCCAAAATACTCCGACATCTGCTCAAGGGACTTCACGAGCCGCATCGGAGACTCATAAAAAACCATGGTTCGATCTTCCGTGGCGAGCCGGGTAAGGATGGTATGCCTGCCCTTTTTCAGTGGCAGAAACCCCTCAAAACAAAAACGGTCCAGCGGAAGTCCGCTCACGACAAGCGCCGGGACAAAAGCAGTTGCTCCCGGCAAACACTCCACCGGGACTCCGGCTTCCACACAGGCCCTGACCAACAGGAACGCCGGATCTGAAATACCCGGTGTGCCCGCATCCGTCAGCAATGCGATATGCATGCCGGCAGCCAACTGGCTTACCAGATGCGCGGTGATCTTATGCTCATTATGCTGATGGTAGGGCGACAACGGCTTGCGGATCTGGTAATGATTCAACAATACCGAACTCGTACGCGTATCCTCTGCCAGGATAAGATCCACGGTTTGCAGCAGCGTGACTGCCCGAAAGGTGAAATCGGCCAGATTGCCGATCGGGGTGGGAATGATATGAAGCATCTGCCGCGTGGGTTAGGAGAGTATCAGGCCACGGAGACCTCGAAATGCTCCATCACCTGGTTGGCGAGCAATTTACGTGCGGCCTCCTCGGCCGTAGCACGGGCAGCTTCTGCAGAATCAGCCTCTATCGTGAGTTGGATATGCTTACCAACCCGCACATCTGCAACGGTTGATATTCCGAGATTGGCCAATCCGCCAAGTACGGCCTTCCCCTGTGGATCCAGCAGCTCCTTGTGCGGCATCACCTTGATCTCCACGTTATACGTCATGCAACTTATTTTTAAAAACCAAAGATAGGATGATATAGGCCAAGAATACCACCGGAACCGCCAACCATTGCAGGATGATACCTGAAATGATGGCAATACCCGCCAACAACCACTTGGGAACATTGCTGCGGAATCCGAAATCTTTGAATTTAAGCCCCATCAACGGAAAATCCGAAACCATCAGCCAGGATAAAAGTACCGTCAGCCCGTAGAGGATCCAGGGTTTGAGTATCCACTGCTGGAGCATGCCATCGGTATCATACAACAGGATAAGCGGAATGGATGCCACCAAAAGTCCCACGGCCGGTGTTGGCATGCCTTTGAACCCGTAAGCCTGCCCCGGATCAATATTGAACCTGGCCAAACGCCAGGCTGCCGCCATCGGAAGGATAAACACCGGCATGAGCCAATATTCAGGAATGTCGAGCCCCTGAGGATCCCGGGCAAACGAAATACGTAAAAGTTGAAAGAGGATCATACCGGGAGCTACA
>JBEEMB010000092.1:0-6027 GCA_041167815.1 Bacteroidota bacterium
ACGGCTTCGCCCATAGTCCTGAAACTTCCGTCAGTCCTGGGATTCAGCGCCACTTTGAGATAGTTGTTGTTCATCACCCTGTTGCTGTAGGCAAAAACCAGCCGGGTGGTGGTCATTAACCCGATGCCGCCGGCAGGTGATCCCAGCAGGATCTGTTCTCCGATGGATCGCTCCAGCGGATTGTCGAAAGGCGCAAAATCACAAGTGGCGGTGATGAACAAAGGAAGCCGGTCGCGATTCTTCCAGGACGCAACCATATCCTCGTCGAGGATGGCTTCCTGGGCAAGCCTGCGACTGCCGCCATGCCCGCTGTAGTTCCAGATCAGTGTGCCACCGAAGATGCGACTGTTGATGGCCGCGTTGACCTGAGGATATCGACTGCCGCCGGCGCCGCTCTCCTGCCGGTATGCATCAAGATAGGTCTTACCCAGATTCCAGACGGAGTCGATGCCCGAAACGGTGGTGGCATGGAATTCCGCATCATTGAGATGTACGTTTTGGTCTTCATCATCCGCCACCAGGTTGATCTGGGTACGCCAGGGGCCCAGTGATGAGGCGGCATGGTATCGGATCACCTTGTCCACATAGGTCCGGGCTTCGGCAATGCTGCCGGCCGGTATCCTTCCTACCCCGATATCCAGTAAACCCGCTCTCAACGGATCATTGATGTCATCATCATCATCCAGCAAGGCATAAAAATCATCCGTGGTGTAGGTTGAAAGGGGATCGAGTGAACCCGGTGATTGCCAGGCAGGGATGGATACCCCACCGGTACCGAGCCGGTCGATCGGATCAAAACTGCCATCACCGAACAATAGCAGATATTTCGGTCGGCGGGCAGTATCTGAACCGGCGCGATCGTAGTGCATTTTGACGAAATCACGGATGGCAGCCGGATCTGGCGTTCCGGAAGAAAATTCATTCCAAATCTGACCTATATCGACAACGACCGAAGAAAGGTTGTCGCGTTGCAAGTGGTGCGCAGCCAATCGCTCAGCCTCGGACCGCAACAATTCCGTGGTGATGATGATCATCGCCGGTGATTGTGGCCGATGAAGATCCTGATTGGCGATCTTTCCAATAAAACGAGGCAGCGGCATCAGGGCGGGGACGAAGGCGATATGTTCACGGATGCGCGAAGCATCGTTTCGATACCTGCCGGTATTCCCGGCCAGCGGCGGCACGATGGATGGCTGGAAGGGTGCTGTAACATCCCACATTTGCAGGCCTGCGGGAGGTGATGCGAAGACGTACTCCGCCACGGCGCCTGCGGAAATCCCATCGAAATGCCGGAAATGCAGAGAAGATGTCCCGCTGAACTCCAGCCTTTTCTTCCATGAGATCACGAGGCGGTCAAGCCATCCCTGCGCATTGACGCTTCCGGGCGAAAAGGTAATGCCAATCTGCAGTCGATTTTCTGAAATGCCGGAAGACGTAAAGCCTGAGGCCTTTGTGGCTATCGGTTCGTATTGAATGCCGGCCAGCGCGGGAGGAGTCAATCGTTGAACGATCCCTCCATTGACTGAAATGTCAAATCGGGCAGGTTGACCCAGACTTCTGGCCAAAAGGTCGGATGCCAATGACACATTCGTTCCTGTGATGAGCCCAACGGATGGCAGCGTGTATGTTTTTGAACCCAGCCTGCCCAGCCCTGATCCAAATTCATCTCCAAACCATTCCCGGCCGCTGGAGAGAAAATTAAGGCTGTCGGATTCAATGGCCAATCGTTCGTCATACCGGTCGATGGTGGCGGTGGCGGATGGATAGGCCGGTCCGGTGCCCACCCGTAGCCCCTGGCCTTGAAAGTTCAGGAAATAGCAGGCTTCCTTCGAATAAAGATGTTTTTGAAAAAAAAATCGTCGCTGTGCAGCATCAATCTCCCACCGGTCCGGCCCCAGGGCGAAAAAAAGGATCTGATCGCCCGGGCCAAAACTGCCATCGCCTCCGTCATCCACCCGGATGGCGTTTTCAATGAGATCGTCCGGACGAGGCTTTCTGTTATCTTCCGGCAGCATCCCGCCACCATTTCCAAAGATGCGGATGGATGTGGATGGAATAGGTAGGCGCATGCCCATTTTCGTAAGAAAATCAGCATCCATCCGATGGATGCCGGTGGAAGACACAGCTATTTTGTACCAGTCGCCGGTGGACAACACGGAACGGCCGGCATACATGCGTTGTGCGGATGACGCGCCAGCCATCAGCATACCCGATAACAAAAGGAGCGTCCTGATCATGGGGAAGATTCCAAAATTATGATTAACTAAACAATTTTGAGGAGCGACCGGCCCGGCATTCTGTGGGGAATAGCATAAATTCGCGGTCCTGTCCTGTCGATTTCATCCTCACGGGAACAGGTTTGGTATAATATTTGTACCCAAGAAACGTTCAATCATCAAGATTAAATCAGCATTTATGCAATTCGCGAGCCTGAAAAGCCTTTTCTTGGTTGCGGCAGCCGGTATCCTATTATCATCCTGCAAGAACGGCGGGATCTTTGGGAAGAAATACGACAAATCTGCAGTGACGGGATGGAACTACAATGACAAGAACATGGCAGGCTTCGGCGTGCCGAAGGAAAAGGAGCAGAATACAGGTCCCGGCCTGGTATTTGTTCAGGGTGGCACCTTTGTGATGGGAGCCACGGACGAGGATGTGATGGGCGAATGGAACAACACGCCGCGCAGGATCACCGTTCCTTCCTTCTATATCGATCGTACGGAAGTGGCCAACATCCACTATCGTGAATATCTCCATTGGATTGAAAACAACTTTGACGATCCTGAATACGCAGGGGTTGTAAATGGTGCAAAGCCTGATACACTGGTATGGCGGAGCGAGCTTTCTGCGAACGAGCCTTATGTTGACTATTATTTCCGTCATCCATCCTTCAATAACTATCCTGTTGTTGGGGTGACCTGGAGGCAGGCGAACGATTTCTGCCTGTGGAGGAGTTCCCGGGTGAACGAGTTGATCCTCGTTCAGAAGGGCTTCATCAACAAAAACCAGTTGAAGACCATCCAGGGACAGGGCGAAGAAAACTTCACCACCAAATCATACCTGTTGGGGCTCTACTCGCCAATGCCCGGAAAGCCGAACCCAAAGAAGGCTCAGTTGTTCGATGCCAATGGCAAGCCCCGCAACTTCGTGAAGTTTGAAGATGGCATACTCCTTCCGGAGTACCGCCTGCCTACCGAAGCGGAATGGGAATATGCGGCCCTTGGCCTGGTGATGCAGAATCCGCGTCGTAAGACGAAAGACCAGGGACGTGGAGAGGAGTTGATCATGAACCGCCAGGTGTATTCATGGTCACAGAACGTAAATGGTCTGCGCGACACACGTTCCGGCTCATGGCAGGGTAAGTTCATGGCGAACTTCAAGCGTGGAACAGGTGACTACATGGGTGTGGCCGGCGGTCTGAACGACAACGCAGCCTTCACGGCCCAGGTGGATGCCTATTTCCCCAATGGATTTGGTCTGTATAACATGTCCGGCAATGTGAACGAGTGGGTAGCCGACGTTTACCGTCCGTTGAACTCCATGGATGTTGACGATCAGAATTCATTCCGTGGTAACAAGTTCCAAAAGTTGTATCAGAACGCGAATGGCGAATTTGAGCGCGACAGCCTCGGACGTGTAAAATATGTTGATGTTTCAGACGATGAAGCGAAAAACCGTCGGAACTACCAGAAAGGCAATGTGATCGGTTACAAGGACGGCGACTCCGTATCCAATGCGATCTACAATTATGGAAAGTCGACCCTGATCAGCGACAAATCCCGCGTCTTCAAAGGCGGTAGCTGGAACGATCTTCCCTACTGGCTGAGCCCCGGAACCCGCCGTTTCATGGAAGAAGACCAATCATCCTCCATGGTAGGCTTCCGTTGTGCAATGGACCGAGTGGGCAGCCAGGAAGGCAATGGCTTCCGCAACGGTAACCATTTCGGAAAAACACGTCAGAACTCCAGGAAGTAATTCCAAAAACGAATAGATCAAAAAAGCCTCCCACTCGGGAGGCTTTTTTGATTCCGGTATCTTTGCAACATGGACATCGTCAATCTTTACGAAAAGTTTATTGCATCCACGGGGGTGCAGACCGACACCCGAAAGATTTCAACCGGTGAGATCTTCTTTGCATTGAAGGGGCCATCATTCAATGGAAATCAGTTTGCAGCTCATGCGCTGGAGGCAGGGGCTTCATTCGTTGTGGCGGATGAAGATACAGGCGTAGAAGATCCTCGTATCCTTCGGGTGGCGGATGTTCTGACCACCCTGCAAGATCTGTCCAGGCATCATCGCCGGAAATTCGATATACCCGTACTGGCCATCACCGGAAGCAACGGCAAGACAACGACAAAGGAGCTGGTGCATGCGGTACTCTCACAAAAATTCCGGACACATACCACACGCGGCAACCTCAACAACCACATCGGTATCCCGCTGACCCTGCTTTCCATGCCAGCGCAAACGGAATTGGCCGTGATAGAAATGGGCGCCAACCATCAAAAGGAAATCGAATCGTATTGTACTTATGTGGAGCCTACCCACGGCATCATCACCAACTGCGGGAAGGCTCATCTGGAGGGTTTTGGCGGGGTTGAAGGAGTCCGAAAAGGTAAGGGAGAGTTGTACGATTACTTGCGGGCACATGACGGAACGGCGTTCCTGATGAAGGATTACGACTATCTGATACGCATGTCGAAGGGCATCCGGCAAGTGATCACCTACGGCACTGCGGAAGCGGATATCGTTGGTAAAGTGAGCCATGGAGATCCTTTTCTGGAAGTGGAATGGTCAGGCCATGGGAGGATTCAGACCCAATTAGCAGGTGATTACAACCTTCCAAATGTACTGGTGGCACTTACCGTGGGTCATCATTTCGGGGTTCCGGAATCTGCCATGATCAGGGCGATCACCAATTATACGCCGTCCAACAGCCGTTCTCAACTGGTAGAAAAAGGAGGGAATCGGATTATTTTGGACGCCTACAATGCCAATCCGACAAGCATGACGGCCGCCATCCAGAATCTCATGCGGCAGTCGCATCCCCGCAAATGTGTGATGCTGGGTGGCATGATGGAACTGGGGGATGACAGCCTTGTGGAACATGCTGCACTGGTATCATTACTGCAAACAAAAGAATGGGTAGAAGTATGCCTTGTCGGAGGTGATTTTCTGAAGATCGATCATCCCTTCAAAAGCTTCCCTGACGCAAAAACTGCCGCAGCATGGTATCAGGCTCATCCTGTAAAAGATGCGTTGATCCTCGTCAAGGGTTCGCGGAGTATGCGGATGGAGCTGTTGGCAGAAGTCCTCTGAGAGGTGACGGATATCACATAGCCGGTCGTTTGCTTGCAGTACCTTTGTGAAATCAACCATTTCATCATGCCTGACAGCAAACCCAACTACTTGTTCAGTGTCGTCAATAATCGGTGCCCCCGATGCCGTACCGGCCAGATGTTCAAAGATAAAAATCCATACCACCTTTCCACCACCGTTCAGATGAACGATGAATGCCCGGTATGTGGACAGCCCACCGAAATTGAGACCGGGTTTTATTACGGCACCGGTTATGTGAGCTATGCATTGACGGTGGCCATCAGCGTGGCGTCTTTCATCGCCTGGTGGGTATTGATTGGTTTTTCACTGCAGGATACCAGGTTTTTCTGGTGGATGGGCAGCAATGCGGTTTTCCTGATTCTACTGCAACCACTCATCATGCGCCTTTCCCGCAGCCTATGGCTGTCCTGGTTTGTCAAATACGACCCTAATTGGAAAGAGCATAATGAGGTAACGGTCACCGACCGACTCGTCAGGGAGCATCAACATAATTGGTAACAGCTCAACGCTTGGAGAGTTGCCCACTCTTGGAGAGTCCCCGACTCTTGAAGAGTCCCCCACTCTTGGAGAGTCCCCGACTCTTGGAGAGTCCCCAACTCTTGGAGAGTTGCCCACTCTTGGAGAGTTACCAACTCTTGGAGAGTTACCAACTCTTGGAGAGTTACCAACTCTTGGAGAGTCCCCGAC